>NZ_JBDNWF010000013.1:0-59579 GCF_047721125.1 Acetobacter papayae
GGATGGGGTGGTGGCGGCTGGGGCGGCGGTTATCCGTCCATGGGCTGGTGGGCCCCTGATTACTATGGCGGCTGGAACTACCCGGCTTATGGCTGGGGCTATGATAGCTGGAACGATCCGTGGATCAGCCCCGGCTGGGCTGGCTGGGGTTGGGGCTGGTCGGCTCCGTTCATGTTCGGGGCTGCCATGGGCTCGTCAGTTGGCAATGTTGTTGCTGTTCGGGGTAATGGCCAGTCGGCCGGTTCGTCCGGTGGCGCGTATTACAATGAGCAGGGGCAGTATGTAACCTCCCAGCCAATGCAGTCCGGGGGTATGACATCCTATCCCAGCTATGCCGTGCCGGGTGGGGTGCAGAGCATGACGCAGGTGAACGGGCAGGCGCCTTTTCCCTCGCCGGTTTATACCGCAACCCCGACCACAAACCCCGGTGCAACGCAGGGTGATCCAACGGTTGTGCATTGTGCGAGTGGGCGGTTCTTTAACGTCATGACCCAGAGCTGTGACAGCCCGTAACGCTTGGTCAGGGAGAGTGTGAGGGCGTGCCCGGCCCGGTTTCCCTTAAGGGGAGCCGGGCCGGTTTTGTCTCAGCCCTTGCTCGGGAACTCGGCCCCTTCGAGCCTCAGAAGCCACGCTTTGTCTTCCACCCCGCCATCACCGGAGTAACCGCCCAGCCCTTGCTGCGCGACAATACGGTGGCAGGGAATGAGAATGGGAATAGGGTTACGGCCCACTGCCTGCCCGACAGACTGGGCGCTGCCGCCTACCTGTGCGGCCAGTGCGCCATAAGTGAGGGTCTGCCCTACAGGGATTGTGCAGAGGGCTGCCCAGATTTTTTTCTGATAGGCCGTGCCAAAAGGTGCCATGGCAAGGGGGAAAGCCCCTTGGGCTGCGGGGTCATCAAACCATGTATCCAACCATGAGCAGGCCTGACTGAGCAGGGGCGTTTCGGTCTGATCGCGACCCCAGCCCCAGTCCAGAGAAATAATGGCGCCGTCTTCTTCCGAAAGGGTGAGTGGGCCGAGGGGGGAATGCAGGGAAAGCTGGGGCATGGTCAGAAAGAAACCTTTAGGGAAACAATCAGGGCGGGCTGGTGCCTAAACCCTCTGGATAATGCGCAATTGTGCCACGCCTGCCAGCTTATTGGCATCTTATCATTTTTTGAATCTACGACTGGCGCGGAAACTGCATTAGAAGCGGTGGTGCCACAAGGGCAGGAAGCAGCAAAGGGGGAGCACGGCATTGGGCTATCAGGGTGAAGAGACGATTTTTGCTCTGGCCAGCGGTGTGGAGCGTGCCGCCATTGCCGTGATGCGTGTGAGCGGTAAAGGGAGTGCAGCCCTGCTGGAGCATCTGTGCGGACGCCTGCCACCCCCACGCCATGCGGGCCTGCGTAGGCTCTGGCGAAATGCACAGACCCGCGAGACTGAGTTGGACCACGCCGTTGTGCTGTGGTTTCCCGGCCCTGCCAGCTATACGGGAGAGGACGGGTTTGAGCTGCACCTGCATGCCGGGCCAGCCATTATCCGCGCGGTGTCGGATGTGCTGGTGGAGCAGGGTGCCCGCCCGGCGGAACCGGGGGAGTTTACCCGCCGCGCCGTTGTAAACGGGCGTCTGGACCTGCTGGAAGCTGAAGGTATTGCGGATCTGGTTGCCGCTGAAACCGAAGGCCAGCGCAGGCAGGCTCTGGCCCAGACCGATGGCGCGCTCAGCCGGATGTATAAGGACTGGGCCGACCAGCTCAAGCAAAGCCTGGCCTGGCAGGAAGCGCTGATAGACTTTGCGGATGAAGAACTCCCCCCTGAGGTTGAGCAGGGTCTGTTATCTGGCATGGGGGCGCTGTTGGCGGATATGGAGCAGCATATAGCCGAAGGCCAGCAGGGAGAGCGGATCAGGGGCGGGATGGTTTTTGCTATTGCAGGCCCCCCCAATGCGGGCAAATCAAGCCTGTTGAACTGGCTGGCCGGGCGCGATGCCGCTATTGTTTCACCCGTTGCGGGCACCACGCGTGATGCGCTTGAAATCGTCACCACCCTTGCGGGTATAAGGGTGACGTTCATTGATACGGCGGGCCTGCGCGAGACGGAAGATGCCATTGAGGCGGAAGGTGTGCGCCGGGCATTGTTTCACGTGAAACAAGCGGATTGTGTTATTCAGATGTTCGCGGCAGATACGCCACCGCGCACTGTGTTTCCCGGCGCTGTTCTGGTAGGAAACAAAACCGATTGCGGGAGCGTGCCAGAATCGGTTGAAGATGTGCCGGTTGTGGCTGTCAGCCTCAAAACTGGTAATGGCCTGCAAGACTTGCGGGCTGTGCTGGAACAGCGGGCTGAAATGCTGACAGCATCTTCCTCCGGCATGCCATTGCTGACACGCGCACGGCACGCC
Source organism: Acetobacter papayae (assembly GCF_047721125.1). Lineage (NCBI taxonomy): Bacteria > Pseudomonadati > Pseudomonadota > Alphaproteobacteria > Acetobacterales > Acetobacteraceae > Acetobacter > Acetobacter papayae. The sequence continues at coordinate 2,386 of NZ_JBDNWF010000013.1, forward strand.
GCGGGTGTAAAAGAAGCCTGTGAGCACCTGCATGCCGCGATGGTGCAGGATTGGCCCGAAATGCGTGCCGAGGAACTGCGGCTGGCCATGCGGGCATTAGGCCGCCTGACGGGGGAAGTCGGGGTTGAAGATCTGCTGGATGCGATATTCGGGCAGTTCTGCATAGGAAAATAGGGGGCTGGATATACAGCCCAAGTGAGGGAAAAGGTTAGGGTCATGCAGGCGGGTTATGATGTCATTGTGGTGGGGGGCGGTCATGCGGGGTGCGAGGCTGCCGCTGCCGCTGCGCGTTGTGGCGCGCGTACCGCATTGCTGACCCATAGCCGGGCTACGCTGGGGGCCATGTCCTGCAACCCGGCCATAGGCGGTATTGGCAAGGGGCATCTGGTGCGCGAGATTGATGCGCTAGATGGGGTGATGGGCAAGGCAGCTGACCGGGCCGGTATTCACTTCAAGCTGCTCAACCGCTCCAAGGGGCCAGCCGTGCAGGGGCCGCGCGCGCAGGCGGACAGGTTTTTGTATCGCACCGCCATTCAGGCTTTGCTGGCCGAGCAGGACGGGCTGGAAGTTGTGGAAGGCGCTGCGGCTGATCTCGTATGTGATGCGCAGGGCCGTGTGTGTGGCGTGGTTACGGAAGACGGCAGGCATTTGCAGGCCGGGGCTGTGGTGCTGACAACCGGCACGTTTCTTGATGGCGTGATTCATATCGGCCATGAAAGCCGCCCGGCAGGCCGTATTGGCGAGGCACCCTCCGTCCAGCTTGCCAAAAGGCTCAAAGGGCTGGGCCTGCGAATGGGACGTCTGAAAACCGGCACGCCCGCACGCATCAAGAGCGAGAGCATTGACTGGGACAGTCTTGCGCGAGATCCGGGTGATGCCGTGCCTGAACCGTTCAGCCGTATGACTCAGGCCATTACCACGCCCCAGCTAACCTGCGGCATTACGGCTACCACGGAAGAAACGCACCGGATTATTCGCGAGCATCTGCATCTGTCGGCTGTTTATGGTGGCGGCATTTCCGGCCGTGGGCCGCGCTATTGCCCATCGATCGAAGACAAGGTGGTGCGGTTTGCGGAAAAAAACAGCCACCAGATTTTTCTCGAACCCGAAGCCCTGCCCGAGCATGAAGGGGGAGACCTCGTTTACCCGAACGGTATTTCAACCAGCCTGCCCGCTACGGTGCAGGAAATGATGATCCGTTCTATCCCCGGGCTGGAACGCGCGGTGATTGCCCAGCATGGCTACGCAGTGGAATATGACTATGTCGACCCGCGTGAGTTGACTGCCGCACTGGAACTGCGTGCCGTGCCCAACCTGTTTCTGGCAGGGCAGATCAATGGCACCACCGGATATGAAGAGGCCGGGGCGCAGGGGCTTGTTGCCGGGGTCAATGCGGCCCGGCGTGCTGGCGGGCAGGAGGCAGTCAGCCTTGATCGGGGCAAGGCGTATATTGGCGTCATGATCGATGATCTGACCACCCAAGGGGTGAGTGAGCCATACCGCATGTTTACCTCGCGGGCGGAATACAGGCTGACTTTGCGGGCTGATAATGCCGATATGCGACTGACCCAACTGGGTGCGGAATGGGGGTGTGTCGGGGTAGAACGGCAGGCGGTCTTTGCGCGTGATCTTGCGGCCATAGAGAGTGCCACCCGGCAGGCGGAAGAGCAGAGCTGGCAGCCGCAGGAACTCACCCGGCTGGGGATGAAAATCTCCCAAGATGGACGGCGGCGCAGTCTGGTGGAAATTCTGGGTTATGGCACGGATGAGGCCGTTATCAGCAGCCTTGCCCCATGGTTTTTACAGGTGCCTGAGCGTGCCCGGCACTATATTGTCACGCAGGCCCGCTATAGCGGTTATCTGGCGCGCCAGCAGCGCGAAATCCGGCAGCTTGAGGTGGAAACGGAAATCCGCTTTCCCCCCGATATGGACTTTGCGGCTATTGGTGGCCTGAGTGCTGAAATGCAGGAACGGCTTGAAGCCGCCCGGCCGGAAAGTTTTTCGGCCGCGCAGAGGGTTAAGGGGGTAACCCCCTCCGCGCTAATGGCGGTTCTGGCTTATCTGCGTAAGGGAAAAACCCATGCCCGCACCGTATGAGAGCCTGCCTGTTTCACGTGAAACAGGCGAGCGGCTCACCCGTTATGCGGAGCTTCTGCAAAAATGGAACCCACGGATCAACCTTGTCTCGCCTAGAGATATGGAGAACCTGTGGGAGCGGCATATTCTGGATAGTCTGCAACTCCTTCCTTTGTTAAAAGGGCACGAGCGGTTTACCGATATGGGGTCAGGCGGTGGCTTTCCCGGTGTGGTGCTGGGTATTGCGGCAGATATCCCCGGTGTGCTGATCGAGTCTGACCAGAGAAAGGCGGCGTTTCTGCGCGAGGCCGCTCGGGTGAGCGGTGCGCGGCTTGAGGTTGTGGCATCTCGGCTGGAACAGGCACAGGTGCCCGCTGCCCCCGTGGTAACAGCCCGCGCGCTGGCTCCGCTAGGTAAGCTGCTTGAATGGGCCTTTCCATTGCTGGAGGCCGGAGGACGCTGCCTGTTCCTGAAAGGGCAGCAGGCCGCACAGGAAATCAGGGAGGCGGAAAAGGACTGGCGGATGGATATCCGAACCTATCCGAGCCAAACCGCGTCCGATGGCGTGATTCTGGAAGTGAGTAATTTCAATCGTGTCAGATAAAAAAACACAGACCTGTCGTATTCTTGCCGTCGCCAACCAGAAGGGCGGCGTAGGCAAGACAACCACATCCATCAATCTGGCGGCGGCTCTGGCTGCTGGTGGTGCACGGGTTGTTTTGGTCGATCTCGACCCACAGGGGAATGCCTCCACAGGGGTTAGCGTTGCGTATGATGCCCGCAAGGGCGGTACATACGGGCTGCTCATGCTCGAAAAAACCGCGCATGATCTGTTGCAGCCAACCGAAGTACCAAACCTGTCCGTTATCGCCTCGGATACGGAACTGGTTGGCGCAGAAATTGAACTGGTCGATGCCCCTGACCGTGAAACTCGGCTCCGTTCGGCGCTGGCGCCGCTTCAGGCTGAGGCAGATTATATCATTATCGACTGCCCCCCCAGTCTGGGCCTGCTGACCCTGAACGCCCTTGTTGCGGCGGATGGTGTGCTGGCGCCGTTGCAGTGCGAGTTCTTTGCGCTTGAAGGGCTGGGCCATCTGGTGCGCACCATTGGCAGTGTGCGCAAAAAACTTAACCCGGCACTGAAAATGGCCGGAATTGTGCTGACCATGTATGACCGGCGCAATAATCTGTCTGAGTTGGTTGCGGCAGATGCCCGGAGCTTTTTCAAGGATGACGTGCTGCAAACCGTTATCCCCAGAAATATCCGTATTTCCGAGGCGCAGAGCTACGGCCAGCCCGTGACCGTTTATGACAGCAGGGCTAGCGGTGCTATGGCTTATCAGGCACTAGCCGCTGAAATCATCGAGAGGACAGCATGAGCGGAACCGTGAAAAAACCAGCCGCCCGTCCGAGACTGGGCCGTGGTCTTGCTGCGCTGCTGGGCGATGCGGCTGTGGCGCAGTCCGTTTCTGTTCCCGCAGCACAGCAGGCCGGCGCCTCTGTTGCTGAGGCGCACACACAGCCAACTGAGCCAGTGCGTGTGGTGGGTGTCAGTTCTCTTCCGGTGGAAGCTCTGGTGCCGGGGCCTTTCCAGCCACGTCAGGATATGCAGCCTGAAGCGCTGGAAGAACTGGCCCAGTCTATCCGTGAGCGCGGTATCCTTCAGCCTATTCTGGTCCGGTCTGACCCCGACCAGCCGGGGCAGTATCAGATTATCGCCGGTGAACGTCGCTGGCGGGCCGCACAACTTGCACAGTGTCATGATGTGCCAGTGCATGTGCGTGACCTGGACGAAGCCGATGCCATGGCGGCGGCGCTGGTGGAAAATCTACAACGGGCAGACCTGAACCCGGTTGAAGAAGCCGAAGGCCTTAACCGCCTACAGGAAGACTATAACCTTACGCAGGAAGACCTTGCCAAAGCCATTGGCAAGTCTCGCCCGCATGTCGCCAACATGCTGCGGCTTTTGCGCCTGCCCGAAGCCGTGCGGACAGAACTCAAGACCGGCAACCTGTCAGCCGGCCATGCCAGAGCGCTGCTGTCGCATCCCAATCCGGTGGCTGCTGCGGCAGAGGTCATTAGCCGTGGTCTGTCGGTCAGGCAGACAGAAGCCCTTGTACAGAAGGCTCTGAGCCAGCAGGGGAGCCCTGTCGCCACCCCGGAGAACAAAGCGCCCAAAGACCCCGAAATCAAGGCGCTTGAGCGCGATCTGGCCAGCAGGCTCGGGTTGCGTGTGGCTGTGAAATTTAACGGACACCAGAGCGGTTCGCTGGAAATTCACTACAAAAACCTTGATCAGCTCGATGTGGTGCTGGCTTTGTTAAAATCTTGATTTTTATGGCTTGTGCAGAGGCAGAAGAGGTGTTAGAAAGCGCCTACTTCAGCCCGAACAGGCTGTAAGGGCGCATAGCTCAGTTGGTAGAGCAGCTGACTCTTAATCAGCGGGTCCAAGGTTCGAGTCCTTGTGCGCCCACCAATCTTTCAAAAAAATGTTGGTGGTTTTTAGGTGGTAAGCCGGGCAGGTAGCCCAGCCTTACGCCCTGTTCATGTAGAACCATCTTTGCCTGCGTTGTTCCGGCACGGGGCTTTTTCTTCCTTATTCATATCCTGTTGTTATCAGACTGTTTCTTCAGAAATAGGCTGATTCTGGCGCGTGGTTTTCATGCCTTGCTGGCATGGCTAGTGCGGCCACAGTCCTGCGCAATATGTCAGGCTCATATGCAGGAATGGTTGGTATATAATAAGTTTTAAAAAATGAACCTTGAATGCTAGAGATGCGTAAATAAATACTGTTACAGTTCTGTTAAACAGGAGGCAGTATGATGAAAAAAACATACTATGCTTGTGCGCTGGTTCTGGGGCTTGCTGTTACGCACACGGCCCATGCTGAAACATGGGATGCCGGTGTTTCCAGACATGTCAAAGTCGCGCACCCGGCCACGCCAGATACGACAAAAGGCGGTGTGTGGGATGCAGGTATTGCCCGGCAGGTTAAGGTCATGCACCCCGATACCCCCGATACGACGCGTGGCGGTGTGTGGGATGGCGGAATTTCCGAGCATGTCAGGGTCAAATATCCCGATATGCCGCAATAAGGCAGCATGGGGCAGATGGCGTCGGCTGGTTGGGGTGGTGTTGCCCCTTCCGCCTTTTGGCCATCAGTTCTGTGAGAGGGTGAATTCTATGGGTACCGTGAGTGTTACGGGATTGCCCATGATTTCATCCGGAGGTGGCGGCAAAGGTTGAGCGCGTGCGGGGAGAGAGAGTGCTTCCTGATCGAGCTGGGCGTAACCTGATGTCTGGGCGAGAATGACCGACAGCACATGACCCTGCCGGTCCATCGAGAAAGTCACTCTGGGTGTGCCTTCCTGATGCTCGGCCATGGCCTGAGAGGGATAACGCCTGAATTTTTCCAACTGACCCAGCAATGCGCTCTGCCATGTCTGCGGATCATGCGTTGTCTGGGTGGATGAACCTCCCGCCGCCGCGGCCGCTGCAATGGGGGTTTTCTGTGTTTCGGATGGCGGCGGCGCACTTGAGGTGGTTGCGGGCTGCTCTCTGGCATCGGCCATTTTGTTCTGTGGTATTGGCCGTTTATGTTTTTTGCTGATTTTGACTGGTTTTTGTTGTCTGGCTACGGGGTCTGGCGGGTTGGGCGCGGGGGATGGCGGGGCCATTATCTTTGGCGGTTCATATGCTGTGGGTACAGCGGTCGCCTGTGTTGGCTGTGGCGCTGGAGACTTATCCGTTGCCGGAGCCGGTATGGCAGCGGGTTCGGGTGCCAGATCAATGGCAATCGCTGTGGGCGGTTGCTCAGGCAATGGTGTCACGGGGTGGGGCCGGTTAAGTACCCACCACAGGCAGGTGGCACTTATAGCCAGCGTAGCCAGAAAGGACGCCGTCCAGCGAAGGGAGTCTTCTCGCCGGATCAAGCGTTGCTGGTCCTGTTGCCAGTCTGCAAAAGACAGCCAGCCGCCTGCCTGCTGGTGCGGTAGCAGCCTGTCCTGCGGTAAACGGGTTGCACCGCTCATGGCGGGGGCGCCTGAATGGGAACTGACGCGCTTTCCTGTCCTTCTTCCTGCCCCTGCTGGGTTACCAGCGCCACCCGGAGATAACCTGCGGCACGCAACTGGTCCATAATCTGCATGAGTGTGGCGTAATCCACGGTTTTGTCTGCCCGCAGGAAAATGCGTTCGTCTTTATTGGTGTGCGTGGCTGCATCCAGCGTTGCGGGCAGGGTTTCGGCGGTAACGTTATCCTCCCCCAAGGCAAGGGAGTGATCCGCCCGGATAGTAAGAAAAACAGGGTTGTCAGGCCGGGGTGCCGGTTTTTCGGTTGATGAGGGCAGGTCTACCGGTACGTTGACCGTGGTTAGCGGGGCGGTAACCATGAAAATGACCAACAGCACCAGCATGACATCGATAAACGGTGTGACGTTGATTTCACTCGCTTCATGCGGGGTTTCGTCAGCATGGCGGATACGGATCATGGTCTCGCCTCACTCACCCGCCAGGCGCGAAGGGGTCAGGCGCACGACCTGCCCGCGTGCGGTCAGGGCCTGCATGCGGCCCAGATCCCGTGAAACAAGCCTCATGACAAGCGCTGTCAGGTCCGCCACCTGTGCGCGGCATGCGGCGGTCTGGCGGGCGAGAAAATTGTAAATAACCACCGCCGGAATGGCTGCAATCAAGCCCAGAGCCGTTGCCAGCAGGGCTTCGGCAATGCCGGGGGCCACCACGGCAAGGCTTGTGGCCTTGCTGGCTGCAATGCCCGTAAATGCGGTCATGATGCCCCATACCGTGCCAAACAGACCAATAAACGGTGCCGTTGCCCCAATGGTAGCCAGCAGGCCGGTGCCACGCATGAGCCTGCGGCTTTCGGCGGCTTCAAGGCGCTCAAGATGCAGGACAGTGCGCTCTTTCATGCCCTCGCGGTCTTCGGGAATATCGTGCGAGCGGGCGCGCTCAGCCCCGGCGGCCATAAGCAGCGCATGCGCAATATTCCGCCTGCACGTGAGGTCCCCTGCCTGTTCCAGCGAGTTAGCCTGCTCCATCTGGCGCGCAGCCGCCGCCAGCGCACGGCGGACACGTAGCAGTTCAACAGATTTGGCTATGAAGATTGTCCATGTAAGCAGGCAGGCCAGTGCCAGCAGGATCATCACTCCCCGCACGACAGGCCCGGCACCTGAAAACATGTCCCATGGAGAGAACTGGGGAGGTGGCATGTTCAGCATGGCTTTTTACCTCAAGGATAAACGGAGCATTTCTGCGGGCTGTGCGGGAGGGGTGGAAAAAGCGGCCTTACTGTTCGGCAAGGTAGCGCGCCATATGCGCAAAGGCGTCTCGCGCCCCATCGATACAGGCCTCTGGGTCTATGGCTGTATCATCGAGCATATTTCTGAACGCCAGCCATGAGGGGCCACGGCCTGCCGGGTCGGGGGCGAGGTGGCGCGCTCCAAAATCGGCGCTGTAGCCGAGGTTCTGGGCCAGTTTGTCAAGAATATTGGCCCCCAGCTTCGAGCCTTCGGCAACGTATAGCCAGCCGATGGCTGTTTCCGTTTGCATGCGGGTGAAAAAATCTGGCCCGTTAGGCGTGTTCTGCCGGGGTATATCCAGCCCGAGGTCTTTCATATCCTGTGTGATATGAGCAAAGCGGTTGCGGCTTTGCAGATCGGGAATGAAGGCCTCTAGCCGGGTATCACGGTATACGGGATCAAGATCGCGGTGAAAGCGGTATTGCAGGCGGACAAAATCACGGTATCCCTGCGCGGAGCCAAACAGGTTCCGGCCTGATATCTCGTTATCGAGCAACTGGTGCTGTGCTGCGGTTTCGGCTTTCAGCCGGGTAGAAAGCGGTGCGGGGGAGAGCGTTTCCGACATGGCGCGACATCCTTGTTCTAGGGGCCGGGGTTATTCTCCTATCCCAAAATAGTGCAAATGAGAATCATAATCAACTGTTGACAGGGCGCGGTCATTCCTTCAGATGAGAATGATAATCATAAACGATAATGCAACGAAAAGGACGTGACCCGCGATGCCCAGCTTCTTTTCGAAGCACACTGTCAGTCATCGGCATTATATCCTGATGACGACGGTCTTTTTCTGCGCCTCTGTTCCCGTCGCGCGGGCTGAAACCACCACCACCCCCGCGAAACCGGCCGCCACTCCGCAGGCCACGCCCAGTGCGCAGCCCCCCGCCACCGCAAAGCCGATCGCTCTCTCCCCCGTTCGGGTGCGCGGCAAGGCCGATATTATTGATTCAATGAAATATGATCCCGATCAGGATCATAGCGCAGTGGGCAAAGCATCGGTTCTGACCAAAAACACCACGTTCAAGACCTTCCGTGACCGGCAGATCGATAATCTTGAAGACTATGCCCGCCGTGTTGATGCCTCGGTCAATTATAGTGAGGGCAATTCCAGCATCAACATCCGTGGGCTTGACCAGAACCGTATCCTGACCTCCATCGACGGTATTCGCATGCCATGGGCTAATGATGGTGCCTATGCGGGGTCTTTCAGCACGGCTCAGGGCGGCGTGTCGGATTTCGATTTCAATTCGCTCGGCGCGATTGATGTTGTCAAAAGTGCGGATTCCAGCTTTTTCGGCACGGGCTCGCTTGGTGGTGTCATTGCCCTGCGCACGCTAGACCCCGAGGATATTCTTAAACCCGGCAAGAATTTTGGCGGCATTACCAAAGCCACCTATAATGGGGCGGCTGAAGCGGCACTGCTCAATCAGGCTTTTGCCGCGCGCTATAATAATACGGTCTTTCTGGTACAGGGCGGCTATCAGAACGGTAGCCAGACCGGCAATATGGGCAATGTCGGCGGCTATGGTACAACCCGTACGGAAAAAAACCCGGCATGGTATGAGCAGGGAAACTTCCTTGGAAAAATCAGACATTATTTTGAGGGCGGGCACAGGGTTACCCTGACTGGCGAATGGTATGACCGCCAGTACAATGAGCGGACCCGCACATCGGAAAAAACCGCCACCAGCCGTTACGATACCCGCAGCGAAAACCAGCGCTCACGCGTATCGTTCGATTATGACTACAAGAGCGAAACCCCGAATGCGCTGTTCAGCGAGGCGCATTTTCTGGCCTACTGGCAAAGCATCCAGACCGATACCGACATCACCAACCGCGATAGCGCGAATGCCAGTTCGTATTACCACGAACACCTGACCCTGCCTGTCGAGTCCTATGGTGTCAGAGGGTCAGCAACCAACCATATTGTCACAGGGCCGTTCCGCCATGACCTGACCTATGGGGGCGAGGTCTTCCTGACCGATACCTACCAGACCCAGACAGGCGAGCGTGCGGTATCAAGCCCTTATCTGCACAATAATTTTTCTGACATGCCTCGAGTCCACGGTACGGATCTGGGCGCACTCGTGCAGGACCGTATCGGGTTCAGGGGGGCTGACTGGCTGCATATTACACCGGGGGTTCGCTTTGATTACTTCCAGCGTGATCCGTCCAATACCGCCTCGTATCAGGCGAATGCAGGTTATACGGGCCTGCCCCATGGGGCGCATGGCTCGCATTTCTCGCCCAAGGTTCTGATCGAGGCAAAGGTCGCGCATGATGTCACGCTGTATGCCCTGTATTCACAGGCATTCCGCGCGCCCTCCGCTACGGAGGAATATCTGAACTACAGCACCCCGCCTTTCTATCAGGTGGTTGGCAACCCGGATCTAAAGCCCGAAAGCAGCCGCGGGTGGGAAGTCGGGGTGAAATATGGCAACGAAAAACGTGGCGCGAATATTTCATTCTTTGACAATTATTACAAAAACTACATTGATATGCAGGGTATTTCCGGATGTTCAGGGTATTACCTGTGCTACGGCTATACCAATCTTGCAAATGTGCGCATTTATGGCGTGGAAGCCAATGTCAACTGGGACTTCGACGACCACTGGCACACATGGGGGTCATTCGCCTATTCCGATGGGCAGGATACCGACCGGCATTTCCATCTGGCGTCAGTTGCGCCATTCCGTGGCATTATCGGCTTTGGTTATAAAACACCGCGCTGGGGTGCTGATCTTTCAGGCACGTTCGCCCTTTCAAGAGATAACGCAAAATTCATTACTTCATCAGGCGCTCTTCAGAATCAGTGGAACACACCCGGCTATGTTCTGTTTGACATGACAGGCTGGTACAGCCCGACTTTTTACAAATCTCTGCGTATTCAAGCTGGCATGTACAATATTTTTGACAAACGATACTACAACGCAGCGGCACTCCCCTACGGGCAGAGTTCAAGCTCGCTTGATATGCGCTACTACAGCCAGCCCGGCCGTTCTTTCAAAGTAACAGCAAGGATCGATTTCTGATGACTGAACAAAACCTTTTGTTTTCACGCAGGAAATTGATAGCCCTTGCCGGTATGGGCAGCGTGGCAGTGCCGCTGGCGCTGTCTTATGCCCATGCGCAGGAAGGGCATGTGGTAACGGACTGCCGAGGCCGCCGTGTGGCAGTCGGGCCCGCGCGCCGGATCGTGTGTATTGGCGGCACCATTACCGAAACCCTGTATGATCTGGGGGCACAGGCGCGCATTATCGCAGTGGATACCACCTCCACATGGCCGGAAAGCGCTCTAAAAGATAAAAAATCCATCGGGTATATGCGCACGGTCTCGGCTGAGGGCGTTCTGTCGCTCCAGCCCGATCTGATCCTTGCCATGAACAATGCGGGCCCGCCCGCCGCCATGGACCAGCTTGTGGCCTCCGGGCCGCCGGTGGTGTTTGTGGAGGCAACGCCTTCGGTAGAGGCCATTGTCGCACGCACGGCTTTTCTGTCCGGGATTGTCGGGGCGGATGAGGCGGGCAGGGAGCTTGTGGCGAAGATTGAAAAAGGCTTTGACGCCCTGGCCCAGTGGCGTGCCATCCATACCACCAAACGGCGCGTGCTGTTTGTCATGCGCATGACCAATGGCCACCCCATGGTTGCAGGGAGCGGTAACGCAGCAGATGCGATTATCGGTCTGACCGGGGCCACCAATGCCGGGCATGCCATGCAGGGATACAAGGTGGTGGAGCACGAAGCGCTTATTACGCTCCAGCCCGATGTTATTCTTATCATGGCGCAGGATTCCGCAGCCCTGCACAAGGATATTCTGGCCGATGCCGGTTTCAGGATGACACCCGCCGTCCGGCATGACGCCATTATTGCGCTGGAGGGAGAGGAACTGCTGGGCTTTGGCCCCCGCACGCCCGAAGCCGCACTGAAACTGGCAGGCATGATCGAGGCGGCGTCTCCGGCATGAAGGTTGTCCGGCCCGCGCCCCGGCTGGTGCTGGGGGGGCTGTCTGTTCTCCTGCTTGTGGCGCTGCTCTGTGCGTTGATGACCGGGGCCACCGGTTTTGGCCCCGGGGCTTTATGGACACAGCCCCACTCGGAGGCAGCGCGGGCCAGTTGGCTTGTTATCAGCCAGATCCGGGCACCGCGTGCTGTCATGGCCCTGCTTACGGGGGCAGCGCTCGCGGCTTCAGGGGCCGTTATGCAGGGGATGTTTCGCAACCCTCTGGCTGATCCGGGGCTTACGGGGGTTTCGTCCGGGGCGGCTCTGGGGGCCGCACTGGTTATCGTGCTGGGTAATGCCGGAGCAGGGGCCGGGTTTGTGGCGCACTGGGCCGTGCCTGCCGGGGGTATTACGGGGGCACTGGCCAGTACGGTGGTGCTGTATCTCTTTGCTGCGCGTGGGGGCGTGTCCTCTCCCACGCTTATTATTCTCGCGGGTGTGGCACTCAGTGCGTTTGCTGGCGCGCTCACGGGTATTCTTGTGTTTCGGGCTAATGATACGGCCCTGCGAGACCTTACATTCTGGACCATGGGCAGCCTGTCAGGGGCCGCATGGCCGCAGATAGGGGTTCTGTTACCCGTTCTATTACCCGCAGCCTTTATCATGGGGCGGATTGCCGGGGGGCTGAACGTGCTTTTGCTGGGGGATGAGGATGCCGCCCTGACAGGCTGTTCTGTCGGGCGGATACGGCGTCTGGCCATGTTGTGCGTGGCGCTGGCCTGTGGGCCGATTGTCTCCTTTGTGGGGGTGATCGGGTTTGTGGGCGTGGTGGTGCCGCATCTTGTCCGGCTTGTAAGCGGGCCGGATCACAGGATTTTGCTACCTGCCAGCGCGTTGCTGGGGGCAGCGCTGTTGCTGGTAGCCGATACGCTGGCGCGTGTTATCGCCATTCCGTCCGATGTGCCGGTGGGTGTGGTAACGGCGGCCATTGGTGCGCCGGTTTTTGTCTGGCAGCTTGCCCGAAGCCAGCAGACAGGCCGGTTTTCATGATTCTGACGATGCAGCATGTCGCCTATGGCGTGGGAGAGCGCTTCCTGCTCAGGGATGTAAGCCTGAATGTCGCGCGCGGGGAGGTGGTGGTTATTATCGGGCCTAATGGAGCTGGCAAAAGCACCCTCCTGCGTCTGGCGGCCGGGCTTGGGCCCGCTACGGAGGGTAAAATCCTGCTTGGCGGCCATGACATCACCACCCTGTCTGAAGCCCGCAAGGCCGGATTGCGGGCCATGCTGGCGCAGAATAGCCCGGCACAGGCCCGTTTTACCGTGCGTGAGCTGGCCTATATGGGCGGGCTGCATGCCGGGCGTGCCTGTAGTGCGGTGGCCATGGCCGGGCATGTCAGGGCCGCACTGGAGCAGGTTGGCCTGCTGGCCATGGCGGATCGGGATATTACCAGCCTGTCCGGCGGGGAGCGCCAGCGCGCCCATTATGCACGCGTGCTGGTGCAGCTTCGTTCAGCCGCAGGAGGACAGGGCCTGCTCTTGCTGGATGAACCCGTATCCGCGCAGGATCTGGCCCGGCAGGGGCTAGTGCTAAATGTGGCCCGTGCGCATGCCCGGCAGGGTGGTGCGTGCCTGATGGTGCTGCATGACCTCAACTGGGCCGCTTGTGTTGCTGATCGGATTATCGTGTTGCGCAACGGGCGGATAGAGGGTGATGGCAGGCCAGAGCAGATCGTATCCGCTGGCCTGCTGCGCGATGTGTTCGGGCTGGTGACGGAGCGTGTGCCTGTGCATGCTGTCACGGGCCGTCCGTTTGTGGTGCCGCATGATATTGTGGGCCATGATTTTTCTGAACAGAATGGAGAATAACCAGATGATGTACATCGCCATGAACCGCTTCAGGGTTGCGCCGGACAAGCAGGAGGCCTTCATGGCCCGGTGGCTTGACCGCGAGGTTCTGCTGCGCACCGTGCCGGGTTTTGTTTCCTTCCAGTTTCTCAAAGGCCCAGCGAGCGAAGACTATGTGCTGTATGCCTCGCATACGGTCTGGGCATCGGAAGAAGCCTTTATCGGCTGGACAAAATCGGAGCAGTTCCGTCAGGCGCACGCCACGGCTGGGGAAGGGGTTAAGCTGACCATTGGCGGCCCGGTTTTTGAAGGCTTTACGGTGTTGCAGAACGTCGAGGCCTGAACACAGGGTGCGTTTTTTATCGCGGGTGGGGGGCTGGCCCGCCCGCGACCCTCTTTACCTTCGCGCCTGTCTGGCGGACACTCTGCCCATCATCTGGGGGAGAAAAAACAGACATGCGTCAGGTAATGGTTGTACTGGCTGCCCTGTGCTGTGCCGCACCCGCATGGGCCGAGGACCTGCCCTATACGGCGGACATGATGCAGAGGCCAAATTTTTCCAAAGCGTATCACGCCATGGTCGAACTGCCCGAATGGGTCAGCAAGGCGGCGGCGGTTTCCACGCCCATGGGCAATATCACCTTTAACGGCAAGGCCTATCTGGTTGGGCATTTGTGCAAACCGCATGACTGCGCCGATAACCAGCTTGAAATCATGGTCTCGCATGATGGTGCACAGGCATGGGGCCTGCTGTCGCGCCGGGTAGAGGGCAGGCTGTACCAGATGCCGCTTGGCACACCCGATAGCGGCCTGCTGGCCGCCATGCACGCGGCCTATAGCGCTAATAATCCCTGAAGTGTCTACACCACGCTCCATGCAGTTTGTCAGGAGCGTGGTGTGGCAGAGGGGAGGCCTATCGCGGCATCAGATCAGGAATGCACTTAGTCCTGAACTCCACAGCACGAGAAATACGGCCTGAAGCATCGCGCATAACAGCAGCATGACCTGACGGATAAACGGAGGGAACATGCCAAAGGCTGAGGACAGGATGCACAGCATGGCCGGGTTGGCGAACAGATAGCGCGGGGAGGATTCCAGTGGTCCTTCTCCAACGGCCGCGCAGAACGTGACAATCAGTAAGGCGGCCTCTGTATAAAAGCCCCGCCATGCACCCCAAAGAGCAATGCCGAGCCCCGCAAGGGCCATACCCGCCAGATAGGTCTGGCTTCTTGCCTGAGCGGTAACGAATAAACTGGCCTTCAGGTCATGTGTCTGTAAACCCTGTAGAACATGTACGAGCGGATTGGTAAAACCAAGCCCTCGGCCCCAGGCAATCTCTGCATGAGCAAATGCAAACGGATCGCCCAGACGGATTTGCAGGAACGTCATATAGGCCAGCAGGCCCGCACTGCTTATGACTGCCGTACCAACCAGTGGGAGAGATTGGTGCAGTTTTTCCTGCATGGTGTTTTTTCTGAACCAGATGCTCAGCCACGTAAGGATACATAAGGTGGCAATGATCAGAGACCCGGTAGGCCGTGTTGCTGACAAAACAACACCTGCCAGCCCCGCCTGCCACCAGTGGCGCCTGTATAGCAGAAATGTAAATGCAATGAGAGCAAGGCCGTAAATGGCTTCTGTATAGGGAATGATAAAGTAAAAACTGTACGGAAACATCGAAAAAAGAACGATAATAAGGTTGCTGTTTTGAAAACTATACCGTTCTTTCATGTAGTAAACGGCAACCGTGCTCATCACGGAAGCAAAAGTCGCGTTTGCAATAATGGCCAGCGTGGGGAAGCTCAGATGAATAACCGCACGGATATAATGCATCAATAATGGAAAGAACGGGAAAAAAGCGTAGTTTTTATACATCCCGAGCACGGGCACCGGGGGGGTGTGGTCATAGCCGTTCAGTACGATATCACTATACCAGCCGCAGTCCCACCGGCACACGGTTCCGGGGAATTTGCCAAAAGGCTGCGAAACAAGAGCAAAAAAACCAATCAGGCAGACATTGATAAATAACGAGGATATGAAAAGTCGCGCCATGGGGGTGCTTAATATTTTCGTATCTAAAATTTTCAGCATGCGCAGCTACCATATCCGAATGTTTGACTGGCTCATGGCGATGTCCAGCGTGGTTTTACCGTGAGTGTTATCGTTGCGGACTACGATACAGCACAAATAATAGAAATTAAAAAACGATACGGTTCCGGCTGGCCACATGCTTCCCGCCCGGTGGCTGGAAACACCTGCACGGCCACCCCATATGGGCAGGCATGACACGACAGCCCACCCCCGTGCAGCAGGAAGACCTTTTTGCGCAGGCTCCCCCGCTTTCTAAGCCCGTATCGGTGCCCTCTGTGCAGACTGCTGTTCCTGCGGATTTATGGAACAGGCTGGCGCGTTCTGCCTTTCGCAGCCGTTTTCATCTGGGCGCACAGGAGCGCGCCTATCTGGAGGAAAAGGGGGAAGACGCTGTTCTGCTTCACGGGCAGGACTTCATTGCAAAACGCCTTGCCCCGGCGCATCCCGCGCGGGATGGACGGCAGACACCGTGGAAAGGGCATCCGGTTTTTGTCGCACAGCATGCCACCGGCACATGCTGCCGGGGGTGTTTGCACAAATGGCATGGTCTGCCCGAGGGGGTGGCGCTTGATGCTGGCCAGCAGGCTTATGTGCTGGCGGTTATTGCCGCATGGATTGAGCGCGACAGGCGGAGGGCTCTGGCTCCCGGCCCACGGGGGGCCGGGAAAACATCAGGGCGTTGAGGGCTCGCGGTCCATCAGCAGGGCTGTCACGGCTTTTTTGAAGGGCGTGAAACGCTCCGCCAGTCGCAGGCCAGCTTCACGCATTTGCCGGAATGGCGGGCCATCATGGGTGTAAAGCGAGGCAATGCCGTTTGTACCCGCAAAGAGCGGGGCCGTGGCCATACGGTGCTGGCGTTCGAACTGACGCAACCCCTGCGCGTTACCTGCATCTCCCGTGCGGGCAACGGCTGCAGCCACGGCATCCACCAGCGTTTTCTGGCCTTTCAGGCCCAGGTTGAAGCCATGGGCGGTAATGGGGTGCATACCCACGGCGGCATCGCCTACAAGGGCTAGCCTGCGTGCGGTAAACCGGTGTGCATAAACGCCTTTGAGCGGATAGACATGCCGCGTGCTGACCAGCCGCATGGTGCCAAGCCGCTGGTCTACCCGCTGCGTGATTTCGGCATTGAAGGCCTCACGCGGGAGGGTCTGCAGCCGCTGGATCTCGGTGGCGGGCAGTGTCAGCACCAGCGATGAGGCGTGGCCATTAACAGGCAGGAGGGCAACGGTCTGCCCCTCATCAAACCATTGCAGGGCCACATTGTGGTGTGCGGACTCATGCGCCATGCGGCAGACAAGCATGGAGCGCTCGAAATCATGAATAATGGCGCCAATGCCAGCCCGCCTGCGGGTGGGGGAAAAACGGCCATCAGCCCCGACCACAAGCCGCGCGTTGATCTGGCTGTCGCCAAAATGGATCGCTGCGTAATCCTGTCCCTGCCGGATCGTATCCACCTCGGTACCGGCCAGCAGCGTCAGACCGGGTTGGCGGCTGGCGGCGGCAAACAGCGCGCGGCGGATCAGGCAGTTGGAAACCAGCCAGCCCAGTGCCTCAACGCCCTGTCCCTGAGTGTCAAAGCGCAGGGGGTGGCGGAAATGCCCGGTTTCAACACGCGCTTCCTTGAGCGGGCAGATTACGGCGGAGGGAATGAAGTCCCATGCCCCGGCCTGCTGTAGCAGGCGGACGGATTCATGCGTGAGGGCGATTTCGCGCCCGTCAAAGCCCGGTTCTTCCCACTGGTTGCGCGCGCCGCGTTCCAGAACGGTGGTGCGCAGCCCGGCCTTGGCCATCATCAGGGCTGTGGCGAGCCCGACCGGGCCACCGCCGATGACGACAACATCGGCCGTGGTGGGGGTGGTTTTAGGGCTGTCTGTCATGGTGTGTGGCTTTCGTCCTGCCCGAACACTGGCGGCGTGCCATCCCATAGTGCCATGAAACCAGCCGGGTCGGGGCGGGTATGGGCGGGCAGCGGCGCATCTGGTGTGCCCACAAAAATGAAACCCGCCAGCTTGTGGGGGGCTTCAAACCCGAATTCCGCTGCCAGAACGGGGTCCTGCGTAATAGGGCCGGAAACCCAGATACCGCCAAAACCCTCCGCGTGCAGGGCATTGAGAATGTTCATGGCCCCAGCGCCCACGCTCATTTCCTGCTCCCAGAGCGGGATTTTATGGTCCGGTTGCAGGTGCATGCCCAGCACGATGGTCATGGGCATGGTGGCCATGCGCTGGCGGCGTTTATCAAGGTTGAACTGTGGGGTTTGCGGGGCTACCCGCAGCGTGCTGGCCACCACTTTTTCCGCCAGAATGGAGCGGGCTTCTCCCTGCACGATCACGTAGCGCCATGGCTGGAGCCGCCCGTGGTCGGGTGCGCGCAGGGCGGTGGCCACAATCTGCTCAAGCTGCGCACCGGAGGGGGCAGGGTCTTTCAGCCGGTCGGTGGAAGCGCGGGAGAGAAGAACATCCATAGGCGAGGTCATGGCATGGATTCCTGTTCAGCGTCTGTGCGGGGCCGTGTCAGCCATGGCCGGGTGGTGTGGGGGATTTTAAGCCCCATACCGCCCGTGCCGAACTTCAGAGCGGGAAGGCGGGCAGGGCTTTGCCCCCCAGCAGGTGCAGGTGGAAATGCGGCACTTCCTGTCCGCTGTCGGTGCCTGCGTTGGTAATGATGCGGTAGCCGTTTTCTTCCAGCCCGAGGGTACGGGCAATCTCGCCCGTGGCCTGCATGACGCCTGCTATTTCCTCGGCCGGGGCTTTGCTGAAATCCATGAAAGAAACATACGGATTGCGCGGAATGATCAGCACATGCACGGGGGCCTTGGGGGCGATATCGTAAAACGCCAGCACCCATTCATTTTCAAAAACGGTCTTGCACGGAATTTCACCACGCAGGATGCGCGCGAAGATATTCTGCGTATCGTAAGGCCCCTTGCCGGTAACAGGCGTGCTCATGCTTTATTCCTTTTCTGGCTGGGGCGTGCGTGGCCGTGAGGCTTTTTCGGCAATGCCGCTCGTGCCTTCGCGCCGGCGCAGCTCGGCCCACACCTCTTCAGGCGTAATGCCCGCGTCCACCCACAAGACGATGAGATGGTAAAGGACATCAGCACTTTCGCCAATAAGGTGGTCGTTACGGCCAGCCACGGCTTCGATCAGACATTCGACCGCTTCTTCACCGAATTTCTGCGCGATCTTGTAGGTGCCGCGCGAAAGCAGGCGTGCCGAGTGGCTGAGCGAGGGGTCGCCCCCCTTGCGGCTCTGGACAACGGCATAGAGCCGTTCCAGCACTGTGCTGTCTGCTTCGATGGCCAGATCGGTTGCGGCCTCGTTCTTGCGCTTGGCAGGCTTTGCGGGTTTGGCAGTTTTCCCACGCTTGCCCTGAGTGGCGGCCGGGCTTGCCGCTGCGGTATCGACTTTCTTGATCATGTCACGAAAAATCCTGAAAGGGAGCGGGAGAAGGGCGCACGGGCAGCCTGGCCTGTGCTAGTGCCGCCTTGACCTCGGCAATGGTGAATTGCCCGAAATGGAATACACTGGCCGCCAGCAGCCCGGTAGCGCCAGCGGCGGCACCTTCCACAAAATGCTCGAGCGCGCCCACACCGCCCGAGGCCACAATGGGCAGCCGCACGGCACGGGTGGCCGCGCGCAGCAGGGCGAGGTCAAAGCCCGAGCGCGTGCCGTCACGGTCCATGGAGGTTAGCAGGATTTCGCCTGCACCCCGTTCGGCCACTTCCTGACACCAGGCAATGGCGTCGCGCCCGGTGGCGGTGCGGCCACCATGAGTAAAGACTTCCCAGCGGTCCGGGCCTGTCTGGCGGGCATCCACGGCCACCACTACGCACTGGCTGCCGAATTTGCGAGCTGCCTCGTTAATGAGTTCGGGGCGGCTGACGGCGGCCGAGTTCATGGCGCATTTATCGGCCCCGGCCAGCAGCAGGCGGCGCATGTCGTCCGTGGTGCGGACACCACCACCCACCGTCAGCGGCAGGAAAATGCGCGATGCGGTGCGGCTGACCACATCCAGAATGGTATCGCGGTTTTCGTGGCTGGCGGTAATGTCGAGAAAGGTCAGTTCATCCGCGCCCGCGGCATCGTACACGGCGGCCTGTTCCACCGGGTCGCCCGCATCGCGCAGGGAAACGAAATTGACCCCCTTGACCACACGCCCGTCCTTGACGTCCAGACAGGGGATGACGCGCAGCTTCAACATGCGCCAAGTACCCGCAGGGCCTCGGCGGGGTCTACCCGCCCGTCATACAGCGCGCGGCCGATAATCACGCCTTCAATGCCCGGCGCGTCACGCGCGGCATCGCGCAGGGCGACCAGATGTTCCAGCGCGCCCACGCCGCCACTGGCAATGACCGGCACACTGACAGCCCGCGCCAGATCGGCTGTCTGTTCGATATCCAGCCCTTCCAGCATGCCGTCGCGGCTGATTTCGGTAAAGATAATGGCCGCCACCCCGGCATCCTGCATGCGCAGGGCGAGGTCGGTAGCCTGCATGTCAGAAACCTCGGCCCAGCCTTCGGTAGCGACATGGCCCGCGCGTGCATCGATGCCCGCCACGACCTGACCGGGGAACGCCCGGCAGGCCTCACGCACCAGAGCGGGGTTTTTGACCGCCACAGACCCTAGAATAACCCGCGAAACCCCGGCTTCCAGCCAGCCGGCAATGGCGGCCATATCGCGCAGGCCACCGCCGAGCTGAACCGGCACATCCGTGGCTGCAATAATCGAGCGCACCGCGTCTGCATTGACCGAAGTCCCGGCAAAGGCGCCGTTCAGGTCCACAACATGCAGGCGGGTAAAGCCCGCATCATGCCAGGCTTTGGCCTGTGCACCGGGGTTGTCGGAATAGACTGTGGCATCGTCCATTTCGCCCCGGCGCAGGCGCACGCACGCGCCGTCCTTGAGGTCGATGGCCGGGTAAAGCGTGAGAGGGCGGGGGGAGGAGGCAGGGGGGAGCATGGTTCAGTCCTGCATGGTGCTGGAGGCGGAGGAAGAAAGCTGGTCCACCCTGAAAGGCGGCGTGTCGTCCAGCGGCTTAGTGAAAAACAGGCCGCGCAGGGTGTCTTCTCCCACGCGGGCGTAAAACGGGTGGCTGCCCCACTGCGTGAAGCCCGCCTGATGCAGCAGGGTAATGGCGCTGGTGCGGTTTTCAGGCACATCGGCGTTCATAACGCGAAAACCCATGTTGCGGGCCGCACTTTCCACTTCCTGCAGCAGAATGGCGCCCAGCAGGCTGCGGTGGGCGTATGGGGCCACGAACAGATGCGCCAGCGTTACGCACATGGCCTGCATTTCGTTATTGCGCGGAGAGCGGACAAGCTGTGCCCCCCCCATGATGACGCCATCCTGACGGACGGCAAACAGCATGCGCTCGGGCACCATGAGCAGGCCACGGAAATAGCGCTCAAGCACCTGACGCCCCTGCGGCTGTAGCCAGTCGAAGCCATCACCATCCAGAATGGCGGCATCCACGACTTCGCACAGGGCGGTCAGGTCGTCCTCATCCAGACTCAGAATGCGCTGAACGCGAAGTTTTTCGGGCATCAGAGCTGCTCTTCTGGTTCCCAGGCCAGAAAGTTGGCCAGAATTTTCAGGCCGACGGTCTGACTTTTTTCTACATGGAACTGCGTGCCCGCCGCATTGCCCCGGCAGACAATGGCGGGAACTGCGCCACCATAGTCCGTGGTGGCCAGCAGGGTTTCACTTTCCGTGCCATGCAGGGCGTAGGAATGTACGAAATAACCGTGCGGTGCGGGGCCAAGGCCGCGCACCAGCGGGTGTTCGGGCTGGGTAAGGGTCAGTTCGTTCCACCCCATCTGCGGCAGGCGCAGGCCGGGTGCATCCATGGGGGCGATTTCTCCACGGATCCAGCCAAAGCCTTCGGTCACGCCGTGTTCCAGCCCCCGTTCGGCCATAAGCTGCATACCTACGCAGATACCAAGGAACGGCGTGCCCCCCGCAACCGCGCCCGCAATGGCGTCTTTCAGGCCGGGTGTGGCTTCCAGCCCCTGTGCGCAGGCGGCAAAGGCCCCCTGTCCGGGTAGGATGATGCGGTCAGCCCGACGAACCTCGGAGGGTTCGTTGGTTACCACCACCGCAGCGGCCAGCCCGGAGAGTTCCGAGGCGCGTACGGCCGCGCGAGCGGCAGAGGCAAGGTTGCCCCCTTCGTAATCGATAACGGCAATGGAAAGCGGCTGGGTCATGGAACCCTCCTGCTGGTCTGATCCTCCCTGACCGGGGTTGGCCGGGTCAGGGTGGTGCTCTGCCGCACCGGGTTACAGAACCCCTTTGGTGGAAGGGATGGCCCCCAGCGCGCGGGGGTCGGGCTCGCAGGCCATGCGCAGGGCGCGGGCGAGCGCCTTGAACGCGGCTTCGGCAATATGGTGGCAGTTGCGCCCTGCTTTCTGGTTCAGGTGCAGGGTGAGCATGGCGGACATGGCGAAGGCGCGGAAAAATTCCTCCACCAGTTCGGTATCCAGCGTGCCGAGGCGGTCCCGGTCGAAATGGGCGTCAAACGCCAGGAAGGGGCGGCCCGAAAGGTCCACTACGGCTTCGCACAGCGCTTCGTCCAGCGGCACCAGCGCATGGCCAAAGCGCCGCACGCCGCGTTTTTCGCCCAGAGCCTGCCGCATGGCCTGCCCCAGAGCGATGCCGGTATCCTCCACCGTGTGGTGGCCATCGATATGCAGGTCGCCCTGCACGCGCACAGTCAGGTCAAACAGCCCGTGTTTGGCCAGTGCTGTCAGCATGTGGTCAAAAAAGCCGATACCGGTTTCAACCTGTGCGGTTCCCGAACCGTCGAGGTTCAGGGTGATGGCAATATCGGTTTCGCTTGTGACGCGATGGAGCGTGGCTTGGCGTGATATGGTCATGATGTGCCGCTTATAGCCCAAGAGACCCGGTAGCGCTATCGGCCTTGCGGGTTTGGGTCTGTTCGTGATGCGTTGTGCCTGTGGTGGGGTATGGGGTCAGGCTTTGGGCACGCCCTGCTCAAGGTTTTCCAGCCAGAGCCGGGCATTGCCATCCGAGGGGGCGCGCCAGTCACCCCGGGGGGAGAGGCCACCACCCGCCATCACTTTTGGGCCATTGGGCATGGCCGAGCGCTTGAACTGGCTGGTAGCCAGAAAACGGCGCAGGAAAACACCCAGCCAGTGGCGGATAACGGGCAACTCATAAGCCGTGCGGGCCTGTGGGTCGAAGCCGGGGGGCCATTCCCCCTTCTGTGCATCGGCCCATGCGTGTTCTGCCAGAAAGGCAATGCGCGTGGGGGTAAAGCCATGGCGCAGGATGTGATAAAGCGTGAAGTCATGCAGCGCATACGGGCCGATGATTTCTTCGGTCTTCTGGCTTTCCCCTTCGGTGGCGGGTACCAGCTCGGGCGATATTTCGGTGTTCAGCACCGTTTCAAGCACGGTGCTGACGCTAGGTGCGAACTGACCCGAGGCAATGCACCAGCGGATCAGATGCTGGATGAGCGTTTTGGGCAGACCGGCATTGACGCCGTAATGCGCCATCTGGTCGCCCACGCCGTAGGTGCACCAACCGAGTGCCAGTTCCGACAGGTCTCCCGTGCCGATCACCAGCCCCCCGTGCTGGTTGGCGAGACGGAACAGGAAGTCCGTCCGCAATCCGGCCTGCACGTTTTCAAAGGTGATGTCATGCACAGGCTCGCCCTGCGCGAAGGGGTGGCCGATTTCGCCCAGCATGAGCCGGGCCGCGGGGCGGATATCCAGTGTCTGGGCATGGATACCCAGTTCGCGCATCAGGGCCAGTGCGCTGTCCAGTGTTTTATCGGTGGTGCCGAAACCGGGCATGGTGTAGCCGCGCACGGCCTCGCGCGGCCAGGCCAGGGCATCGGCTGCACGCACGGCCACCAGCAGCGCATGTGTCGAATCCAGCCCGCCCGATATGCCAATAACCATGCTGCGTGCGCCGCTGGTTTTGAGCCGCTGCACAAGGGCTGAAACCTGAATGGCAAAAGCCTCGGAGCAGTCCTGCTCCAGCCTTGCGGGGTCTGAGGGCACAAAGGGAAAGCGCGCCACGGGCCGCCGCAGGCCCAGAGTGTCCATGGGGGGGGCCAGAGTAAACCCGATGCGCCGCCACGGCCTGCCGCTGTCCTGCGCCCGCGCGCATGCACTGAACGAGCCCATGCGCTGGCGTTCCTGCCGCAGCAGTGTCAGGTCCGTATCCGCCAGCACCATGCGTGCGCCGGAGGGAAAGCGCTCGCTCTGGGCCAGCAGCGTGCCGTTTTCAAAAATGGCGGTTTGGCCGTCCCATGCCAGATCGGTGGTGGATTCGCCCTCACCGGCGGCAGCGTAAAGATAGGCGGCAATACAGCGGGCTGATTGCGAACGGCACAGCATGGCGCGTGTTTCGGCCTTGCCCACGGTGATGTCGCTGGCGGAGAGATTGGCAATGAGCGTGGCCCCCGCCAGAGCCTGCGCGGTGGAGGGCGGGGCGGGCACCCACAGGTCTTCGCATAGTTCCACGCCAAGGCAGAAACCCGGCAGGTCCGAGGCTTCAAACAGCAGATCAACCCCAAAGGGAACGGCGCCACCGGGAAGGGGGAGGGTTTCTTGAAAGAGGTCTGCTCCCGAAGTGAAGTGCCGGCTTTCGTAAAACTCGCGGTAATCAGGCAGGAAACTCTTGGGTACCACCCCCAGAATCCGCCCGCGATGGATAACAACACCGCAGTTGTAAAGCGTATGGCGCAGCCGCAAGGGGGCGCCCACCACAATAACGGGGAGCAGGTCGCGCGTGCGGGCCGCCAGATCGGCCAGCGTGGTTTCCACGGTGTTCAGCAGGGCTTCCTGCTGGATCAGGTCTTCTATCGAATAGCCGGTCAGCCCCAGTTCGGGAAAAACGCACAGGCTGGCTCCTTCCCGCGCACAGGCTTGCGCCACGGCGAGAATCTGCTCGGCATTGGTGGCGGGGTCCGCCAGACTGACAGGCACGGTACAGGCCGCAATCCGGGCAAATCCCTGATGATAGAGCGAACGGAATACGGATGAAGCCACGATCTTACCCTTCCTGCTGCCGGAATGGCCGCCCCCTGTTTAGCAGGGTAAAAAAAACCACGCCAACCCGCCAGCGCAGAACACACAGAAGCGCGAACAGGGGTGAAGATGATAAAAAAGAAAGATTTTTCAATTTTCCCTCTTGCGCAGTGTGCCCATCAGCCGTAAAAGGCAGCCATCCAATGCGGGCGTAGCTCAGGGGTAGAGCACAACCTTGCCAAGGTTGGGGTCGTGGGTTCGAATCCCATCGCCCGCTCCAGATTTTATGGTAAGTCTGGAGCGGTTCAGGATAAAAGAAAAAACTTTTCTTTCATCCTTATGCATTGTCGATAATCAATAGAAAAATTAAGTATAAAAGCAGCCACTATCAGGGCTTTTCCTGATTGATCTGTTTCCCGTCCGCCATGTTGCATGGTGTTGGGGCCTGCCCGTTTGCCGGGCAGGGTTTTACTGTGCGGTTTAGAGCATCCGGGCGAGTGCAAGCCCGACCAGTGTGCCCAGTGCGAGCAGTTTCAGGGTTGTATGGTTTCTGAGCCATTCTGGCAGGGCTGATCCAGCCGGAGCATGCTTACCAGCCATGGCAGGCGGGGTGATCGTTTCCACGCGTCGTGGTTCCGCCTCCCGCTGCTCGCGAAAGCGCGTCGCGCGGATTTTCATGATCTGGTCCCCCACATACTGCCCCGCCGCGGAGGGCGTGGTAGCGGGGTGATCGGCCACCAGTTCCGCCAGCGACGTGTCTGCACTATGGCCGAGGCCCAGCACCCTGTACGCGCGCGAGTGGGCAAGGGCTTCGAGCACATCGGGGTGGTCGAACACGCGAAAATCCGAAGCAGGTCCACCGCCCCGTACAACGGCCACAATCGCTGTGCTGGCATCGCGAATGGCCGCGGCAATGCGGATAGGGTCATTCATGGATACCGGTACCAGAATGCGCCGGCCTGCCGAAACCCTGTCCTGCAGGGCGTTCAGGAAATCGTCCGCCACGCGGGCTTCTGATGAGGCGGAATGAATCAGGGTGAGTGTCGGCTCTGGCTGTTCAGGAAAAGCATGACGCTTGCGGGGCAGGTGGCGCAGCAGGTCCAGCAGGGGGCGTTCCTGACGGCGGCGGTTATGGGACGGCTCTTCATCAAGGGAAATCGCCAGCGCGTTGAGCCGGAGCGAAATCTCTCCACGGAAAAGATTGGCACCAATCCGGCCTACCACCCGCACCTGATCGCCGGGTTCGATACCGCTACCATTGAGTGCTGTTTTATCGATATCCATATGGATGACCGACCCATCCGCCAGATCCTCGATAGGCACTTGATAATAACGGGGTGCCTTGGGGGCCCGGTCGGAATAATGCCCCAGCACCCCGACAAGTGTAACGGGAAAAGCCCAGTCGCAAATCTGTGCGGTAATCTGGCTCAGACCATCGGCGAATAATCGTTCGACCTGTGCTGGACGAAGAAGGGGAGCCTGCCCGGTGGACCCGGGGTTTGCAAAAGCGCGAATCAGCGTAGTCATGTGCGCATTATGCCCGGTTTCTCTTTGCAATCTAGGGCCTGTTCTTTCTGGAAACTTTTTCTAGAGTGTCAGCATACAGGTCAGACATTTTCACAGATCAAAACAGGGGTGATCAGGGAGAGGCTGATTGAAGCGGTTTGCCCATAAGGCAAGACCCCGCTGCATAAAGCTTCAATATCCACGATATTCTGGTGCAACGAGAATGATGTGATCTGATGTAGATTTAGAACGTAAAGGACGAATGCCATAAATCAAAACAAGGAAGCCAATACCCAATTCTTTATGAAGGGAATGTATATCTGGCTTATACAGAAGAGGGGTGGCTGGGTTATGAAAAAGGAAGAAAAAATAGGGAAACAGACAATCGTTAACGGTATTCGCCGTGGAAATTTTCGTCTTTACCCAGAAGGTGAGCTGAAGTTCAGTGAAGGCTGTATTACTGTCGTTAATTTGATTGATTTTTAGAGAGTGTCTGATGCTTTGCGAAAAAATGGAGCTTCATTATCCATGCCGGGCGGCGGCAAGGCTTACGGAACGGTCGTTGTAAAATGAAAAAAGTGATTAAAATATCTATTTTTATTCTTAAAGTTTTTTTCTTCTTTTAGAAGTCTATGCTGCCTTGATTGGCGGTGGAATTATTTTAGATTGCATTAATAGTTTCCCCGGTGTAATGCCTCGCGATCTCGAGATAACCTTGAAAACCATTCTTCGTTTCATAGAAACTGAAGATATGATTGACCACTCCCGAAGTGGAAGATTTCGCCGAGCTCATAGTTATATTCCTCGGAGCGGCGTTCTGTGGTGTTATTATATATGGTCTTCATAAACTGGCTGTTAAATTAATCAGACGACGGTCGCGCCAGAAAAGCCCTGACCCGCAGGCATAATTGTTTATTACACAAAGCTGATCCCCGGTCAGGATTGGAGCCTGCCTGCGGCAAGGATGCCTGACAGAGGTTTTGCTTGCCACCATCCACAGAGGAAGGTGGCAAGAGCGTCGAGCATGGCTACCGCCAAAGGCAGTGCATGAGCCTGCCCGGGGGCAGTCTGCGATCATGCTGACTGTTATGTTATAGCCATCGTGAGAGCGACGCCATTGCGTCATGATGGTCTTGCTTGCGACGAGCGCGATCCCGTTTGGAAGTTCTCGCCGTCTTGTGGTGAGCCCTGATATCCGTTCCAGAGGGATATACCATGCCGAGTCCGGCCCCCTGTTGTTTCTGAACCCGTTGTAACAGATGCGTTCCAGGCACTCAGTTCCGTTTGCCGGATGAAACGCTGCGCCGCCCTTCACCATGGCTCTGCTTTCCTGCTTCCACCCCGGCAAAAAGAATAAAAAACTCAACAAATACAATGCATTGAGTCTTGTTGTGGGTCTGATGAATTACGCTATCGTGCCCGGTTCGGTGGGGTGGTGGCGCGTGTGAGGCCTGCGCCATACATTGGCGTATATCGATATAATGTTCGGAATATTTTGATACACCTTAACCAAACGTGCGATTAATATGTTAACGTAACGTTGTGGTAGTGGGGTGTGAGATGAAGTCTGTCAAAGTACTGGCCGTTGCTCTGGGGTTGACCTGTTCTACTGGTGCGTATGCGGAGGATACGATCCGCATCATGGCGCCTGTCTGGTCTGGATTCGCACCTGTTTTTGTGGCGCAGGATATGGGCTGCTTCCACGATGCCAACCTGAATGTGGATCTGAAATTCGCGGATGAACGCGCCGATGTCATGGCCGCCATGGCCCATGGCAGCATCGAGATGGAAATGCGCACCATCAGCGAGTATCAGGGCCGCCCGCGCGACAATGATACCCCCGGCGTTATCATCGGGCCGATTGACCGCAGCATGGGCGGCGATGGTGTCGTGGTTGACGGGGCTATCCACGACGTAACGGAACTCAAGGGCAAGACCATTGCATCAGAAAGCAATGTGCCCGGGCTTATGCTTTTGCAGCTTGAACTGCACAAGCACGGCATGTCGCTTGCGGATATGAAGATCAAGGAAATCCTGACTTCCGACAGCGTTGCGGTTTTTGCCGATACGAGTCTTGCAGCCGTTGTAACCTATCAGCCGTTCCTGCAGCAGATCATGAGCATTGATCAGGCCCGTAAGCCAAAAGTCCTTGTGTCTTCGGCTGACTATCCTGATTATATTGTGGATGTGATGATTGCCCGCAATGATGATCTGGCGGCCAATCCCGGCAAGTATTCGCGCTTTCTGTCGTGCATCTACAAGGCGGTGGATTACCATAAAACCCATAATGCGGAATTTGCGCGCATGGCTGCGCCGCATTTCAACCTGTCAGTTGATGATTTCCAGAAAAGCATTAATGGCAGCCTTGAATATACCGGGCTTGAACAGTCTTCCGCCTATATGGGCACACCGCAGAAACCCGGCCCCATTAACGGTATTTTTAACACCCTCATGGATCTGAATGTTGAAAACGGCGCGGCCTCGGTAAAGCTGGATGCAACACGCGCCATCAACAGTGCGCCGATCGCGGCTCTGTCCACGCCATGAGCAGCGCATCCTCTTCCGGGGGGCTGCTGCGTTTTCGCTCGGCGGTGCCGCGTGCGGCGGTTGTGGTTGCGGCCTTTCTGGGGGCCGCGACATTTCTGGGGGCGTGGTGGCTTATTGTGGCGCTGCATGTTGTAGCGCCCATCTTCCTGCCCTCGCCCGCAACCGTGGCCCGCGCGTTCTGGACCATGTGTGCCGATGGCGTGGCCATGCCCAATGCGCTGATTTCCATTGGCCGGGTGTGGTCCGCTTTCCTGCTATCCGTGCTGATTGCGGTGCCGCTTGGTATTCTGATGAGCGGCTACAGGATTATAGGTGCGTTTCTTGAGCCGCTGATCGATTTCATCCGCTACCTGCCTGTGCCCGCACTGGTGCCGCTGGCCATCATCTGGTTTGGCGTGGGGGAGGAAACCAAGATTTTCCTGCTCTGGCTGGGTACGTTCTTCCAGCTTGTGCTGATGGTGGCCGCCGATATGAAGCGTGTCCCCGGTGAGTATTTTGAAACGGCCTATACGCTGGGGGCCAAACCGCACGAGACACTGGGCACGGTGGCGCTGCCCGCCATGTTGCCCCAGCTTATGGACAGCATGCGCATAAGCCTCGGCTGGTGCTGGACGTATGTCATTATTGCCGAAATCGTGGCCTCGGATAGCGGTCTGGGTTTTGTTATCTGGACGGCGCGCCGGTTCATGAAAACGGATCAGGTCATGGCGGGTGTGATCATGATCGGTCTGATCGGGTTGCTGACAGATCAGTGCCTGCGCCTGCTGCACCGCTATCTTTTCAGGTATCAGTCGTCATGAGTAACACGCTCGGTAATACGGACAACAGCACGGGTCTCGCACCCGAAGGGCAGGGCGCGTATCTGCGCTTTGAGTCCGTAACAAAGACTTTCGGCACTGTGCCTGTCGTGCAGGAGCCGTTTTCGCTGGATATTCCCGCAGGGCAGTTCGTGGTGTTTCTGGGGCCTTCGGGCTGTGGCAAAACCACCCTCATGCGCATGATCGGCGGGCTGGATACACCGTCCTCCGGGCGTATCCTGTTGCAGGGGCAGCCTGTGGGTGGGCCGGATATCCGCCGGGGTATGGTGTTTCAGTCCTATTCGTCGTTTCCGTGGCTGAGCGTGCGCAAAAATGTCGAATTTGGCATGCGTTTTCGTCGCGATATGACAAAGGCACAGAAGCGCGAAAGAGCTTCATATTTTCTTGATCTTGTTGGTCTTGCGGATTTCGCCAACAGCTATCCTTCGCGTATTTCGGGCGGTATGCGCCAGCGTGTGGCCATTGCCCGTACGCTCGCGGCGGACCCTGACGTGCTGCTGATGGATGAGCCTTTTGGCGCGCTCGATGCCAATCTGCGTGAAGACCTTCAGTATGAACTGCGGAAAATCCAGAAAAAATCTGGCAAGACAACAATTTTTGTAACACACGACGTAGAGGAAGCGGTTTTTCTGGCTGACCGTATCATCGTGTTTGGCAGCAGGCCCGCGCGGGTTATGGCGGATATGGATATCCTGTCCATGATAGGTTCCGTGCGGGATGAAACCCTGCGCGATAGTGAGCAGTTTTTTCATATCCGTACGGATATTCTTCACCTCCTGCGCGGGCGCATGCGCGAAGGTGGGCTGGAGGGCGCATGACAGCGTTCGATTTTTCTGGCCGGTCGGTTCTGATTACCGGCGCCAGCAGGGGGATAGGGCTGGGTATTGCCCGTGCCTTTGCCGCCGCCGGGGCTTCGCTCAGCCTTGTCGCGCAGGATGAAACCATGCCCGAAGTGGCCGCAACGCTCGGCGCGCGCGGCTATGTGGCCGATATCGGGAATGCGGCTGCCATGGCCGCCATTCTGCACGATCACGGCCCGGTGGATGTGCTGGTCAACAATGCAGGGCTTGAGCGCCTGACGCCCGTAACGGCGCAGGATGAGCAGACTGTCGGCCTGTTTGAGCAGGTTATCCACACCAACATTGTGGGCACCTATCATGTTACGCGGCTGGCCTTGCCGCATATGGGTGAGGGCGGGTGCATTCTTAACACCGCATCCATCTGGGGCCGTGTGGCAGAGCCGCTGTTTGGCGCGTATGTGGCGTCCAAACACGCGATTATCGGCCTGACCAAAACATGGGCGAAAGAACTCGGGCCACGCGGAATCCGCGTGAACGCGGTAGCGCCCGGCTGGGTCAAAACCGAGGCCTCGCTACGCTCGCTCGCTGCCATGGCCGAGCGCTCAGGCCGTGATGAGGCTGATCTGATGCAGGGAATACTGGATGGGCAGGCTCTGTCCGGTTTCATGAACCCTGACGATATCAGCAGCACGTATCTGTTTCTGGCATCTGCCCATGCCGCCAGCATTACCGGGCAGACATTCGGCGTCGATCGCGGCGAACATCCGTTTTAGGGGCGTGGATCATGAGTGAACGCAGGACAGGCCAGCATGTGCTGGTAACAGGGGCCGCATCGGGTATTGGGCAGGCCATTGCCCTTGCGTGGCAGGCTGCGGGCGGGCGTGTTGTCGGGCTGGATATCAAGGCTGATACCCGCTCTGGGCTAGAGATCGTAACGGTTGATCTGGCGGACCCACAGGCTACGGCGGGTGCTGTAAAACAGGCTGCCGCCCTGCTGGATGGGCGTATCGATGTGGTGGTGAACTGCGCTGGTGTTATGCTGGAGCAGGAGCTGGCACAGGTTACGCAGCAGGCACTCGACCTGACACTGGCGGTCAATCTGCGCGCGCCGGTTCTGGTGGCGCAGGCGGCCCTGCCTTTCATGGGGGAAGGCGGGTGCATTCTCAATATCGCCTCCGAACTGGCATATCTGGGCCGTGCTGGGGCGTCGCTCTACTGTGCCACCAAGGGGGCCATGCTCTCGCTCACGCGCTCATGGGCGCGTGAACTTGGCCCACGGATCAGGGTCAACGCCATTGCACCCGGCCCGGTGGATACGCCCCTGCTCAATTTTGCCGCACAGGATGAAAAAACCCGTGCGCAGGACATCTCCAACCCGATGGGCCGCATTGGCCAGCCTGACGAAATAGCGCGTGCGGCACTGTTCCTTGCATCGCCCGATGCGGGGTTCATTACCGGGCAGTGCCTGAGTGTGGATGGCGGGGCGGCCATGCACTGAACAGTGCCTGTGCCGGGTGTTTTTTAAGAACAAGATCGTTTTTCAAAACTAGAGGAATACGTTCATCATGTCTGAAACCGTTCAGCTTGCCGAACTGAGTTGGCCCGCCTTTGCGGAGCGGATTGCCCGCAACCCGGTTGTGTTCCTGCCGCTGGGTGCCACGGAGCAGCATGGCCCGCACCTGCCGCTGAATGTCGATCAGGTTCTGCCCTCCGGTGTTGCCAATTGCGTGGCGGCGGAATTGGGCGGGCTTGTGGCCCCCACTCTGCCCTATGGCTACAAGTCGCAGCCTCGTTCCGGTGGGGGGGAGCAGTTTCCCGGCTGTATCGGGCTGGATGCGGCAACGCTGTCGCTGGTTATCCGCGATGTGGTCTATCGTCTGGCGCAAAATGGCGTACGGCGGCTGGTGCTGGTGAACGGGCATTTTGAAAACGCCTGGCCTGCGGTCGAAGGGCTGGATCTGGCCATGCGCGAAATCCGGCGCGACGGGATTACGGATTTTGTGGCCATGCGTCTCGAATACTGGGATTTTGTCGAGCGCTCTACGCTGGACAAGCTGTTCCCCGATGGTTTCCCCGGCACCGAGCTGGAGCATGCAAGCCTGCTTGAAACCTCGCTCATGCTGCTGCTGCGCGAGGATCTGGTGGATATGACAAAAGTGCCGACGGATGGCCCGGCCGATTTCCCCACCTATGACCGCTGGCCCCTGCGCCCCGGTGTGGTGCCCGCTTCGGGCGTGCTGGCGCGCGCGCAGGGCTCCACGGCGGAGAAGGGGCAGTGGCTGATGGATGACCACGTGCGCCTGCTCTCCGCTGCCCTGCGCAAGGAGTTTGATCTGTGAGCACCCAACCACATGCCGTGGAAACGCAGGTGGCCGATGCCAGCATGGTGCCGCGTTTTGCCGGGGTGCCGACCTTCATGCGCCTGCCGCTGGCGACGGGCCCGGAAGGGTATGATGTCGTTTTTACCGGTATTCCCTATGATGGTGGCACAACCAATCGCTCCGGCGCGCGCCATGGCCCGCGTGAGCTGCGCAATGCCTCATCGCTCATGCGGCAGGTCAATGCCAATGGCATAGCCCCGTACGATACGCTGAAAGTGGCGGATATAGGCGATTGCCCGGTCAATCCGTTTGACGTGATGGACAGCCTTGACCTGATAAGCCGCCATTTTGCCCGTATTGCGGCTGCCGGGGCTATTCCCGTAGCGGCAGGGGGCGATCATCTGGTCAGCCTGCCCATTCTGCGCGGTCTTGCGGCGGAACGTCCGGTGGGGCTGATCCATTTCGATGCCCATACTGACACGGCGGATTCGTATTTCGGTAAAAACCGCTACACGCACGGCACGCCGTTCCGCCGCGCGGTGGAGGAAGGGCTGATCGATTGCGAACGCACGTTGCAGATCGGCCTGCGCGGCTCGCTGTACACTCCGCGCGACTATGATTACGCCCGCAATGCCGGTTTTCAGCTGATTTTGATGGATGAAGCCACGGAACTGGGGCCGGACGGCATTGTGCAGGCCATTCGCGCCCGCGTGGGTGATGGCCCGGTTTATATCTCGTTTGATGTCGACTGCCTCGATCCGGCCGTAGCACCGGGCACCGGCACGCCTGAAGCGGGCGGGTTCCTCACGCGTGAGGCCCAGCGCATGATCCGGGGGCTGAACGGGCTCGATATTGTCGGGGCGGATGTCGTGGAAGTCTCGCCACCCTTCGATGTGGGGGGGGTTACGTCTCTGGCAGGCGCAACCATTATGTTTGAATTGCTGTGCGCTATCGCGGCAGGGAGGGGCGCATGAGTGCCAACGGGTATGACAGCGGCAGGTTGGACCTGCCTTTTGTCGGCATTTGCAGTTTTGGAAAATACCCGATCCAGACAGACTGGTCGGCTATTGATGCGGATATTGCCATTCTGGGCGCACCGTTTGATGGCGGCACCCAGTGGCGTGCGGGGGCTCGTTTTGGGCCACGCAGTATCCGCGAGGCGTCCACCCTGTTCGCATTCGGCCATGCAGGGGCCTATGATCATGAGGATGACCGCGTCTATCTGGGGGGTGAGGGCAGCCGCATTGTCGATGTAGGTGATGCCGATATCGTCCATACCGATACCGAGCGCAGCCATGCGAGCATAGAGGCCGGGGTGCGCGCCATTCTGGCAGCGGGGGCGTTGCCGGTGGTGCTGGGGGGAGATCACTCGATCAATATCCCCTGTATCCGCGCGTTTGATGACCAGCCGCCCATGCACCTCGTGCAGATTGATGCGCATCTGGACTTTGTGGACGAGCGCCACGGCGTGCGCCATGGCCATGGCAACCCCATGCGCCGGGCGGCTGAGCGTTCGCATATCACGGGCATGACCCAGATCGGTATCCGCAACGTGTCCTCCACCGCGCGCGAAGGATATGATGATGCGCGCGGTTTCGGTTCAGATATTCTGAGCGTGCGACAGGTGCGCGCCATGGGGGTTGAGGCTCTGCTGGAGCGGATACCTGCAGGGGTAAACTACTACGTGTCGATCGATATCGACGGGTTCGACCCTTCGATAGCACCCGGCACGGGTACCCCCAGCCATGGCGGATTCCTGTATTACGAAATGCTGGAATTTCTGGCGGGGCTTGCCGCGCGTGGCCGTATTGCCGGGGTGGATCTGGTGGAAGTCGCCCCCGATTATGACCCCGCCCGCGTAACGCCCATTCTGGCGGCGCAGCTTCTGCTTAATCTGATCGGCCGTATCCTGTATTTCAGGAACAATGAGCGATAAACCAGAGCAGCGTTCGACACCATCCAACCCGGCCCGCCGTCAGAAAGCTCTGGCGGTGGAGCCGGGCTTTCCGCCCAAGCGCGTTGTCTCCGGGGCAACCCGTGTCCGGCGGCTCGATAACATAGACCTGCGGTTGCTGCGGGTTTTTGCTGTGCTGGCTGAAACCGGCAGCTTTGCCGCGGCACAGATTGCCCTCAACCTCAGCCAGTCCACACTCAGCACACATCTGGCGTCTCTTGAGCAGCGTTTGGGCGGGCCTTTGTGCTTGCGTGGGCGTAAGGGGTTCCGCCTGACCGCGTTCGGTCAGGAAACCCTTGAAGCCATACAGGACCTTTTTGAAAGTATTGAGCTTTTTCAGGCGCGTGTCAGTCAGGCCCCGCAGGAACTGGGCGGACGACTGCGGATTGGCAGTATCGGCGGTATTATCAACAACCCGGATATCGGGTTGCAGGATGTGCTGGCCCGCGTGATCGATCAGGTGTCCACCGTGCATGTCGATCTGCAACTGGGTATCCCGCAGGATCTGGAATTACAGGTGGCAGATGGCACGCGGGATGTGGCGATAGGCCCGTTTGCCCGCCATGCCCCCGGTGTGCGCTACCTGTCCCTGTGTGAGGAGCCGCATGCGCTGTATTGCGGGCAGGGCCATCCGTTTTTTGACATGGCGGATGAGCTGATCACCAAGGACATGATAGACCGGGCGCGTTTTTCCGTGCGGGCTTATCGTAAGCTTGAAGACCTGCAACGCATCAACCACCCGCGCGCCAGCGGCAGTATTGTGCATATGGAAGCACAGTTGATGATGATCCTGTCAGGCCGGTTCATTGGTTTTCTGCCCGAGCAGTCAGCAGCCCCATACCGGCGCGCAGGTCGCCTGCGGCCCATTCTGCCTGCTGCCTATCACTTTGTTTCGCAACACTATATTGCTTTCAGAGCCATCGATCAGAGCCGGAATGTGCTGCAGATTTTTATCCGCGAACTGCTCAGGCAGGCAGGGCGTTCCGAGGTGTTGAATGATGAAAATGCCCGATAACCAGACGGCGGATATCATCGCGGTCTGAAAAAACATGGTTATGCAGGGCGTGCACGCTTTCATGCACGGCATAGAAGCGCTTCTGGCGCGGGTTGCCGGAAGAAATGACGGTGCCGACAAAAACGCCGTTGATTTCAAGAATGATCGAGTCACGCATGGTTTTCTGTCCTGGATCGGGAAAAATCAGCTCCCGGCCAGACGCTGCGTTCAGCCGGGGAAAGGAAAAGCCTGTTGAATTGGTGCCGCGAGACATCGCGGCGGCCATGGCATTCGTGCGGGAGTCATGGGAACTTTCCTGACGGCAGTGGTGTTAACGCGCGCAGTGACTTTGGCGGCCTCTTTGCGCGGCAATGGAACGAATCTTTATGGTGTTATATTTTATTAGTCAACAAAAAATAGTGGAATAAATAAAATACAAAAATCCACTTCTCAAAACGTGACTTTATGCCCCACGGACCAAGGGGGGCGGCGCAGGGTAGTTATTACGAATAAAAAACAGAAAAACGGTAGTGCGTTTTTTGTAATAATAAGGAGAACAGAATGAGTAATTAATTTATTTTTTACGGATATATATACCCTCTGTCCGGGTGGAAAAGGTCACATAATTCCGCAGGGAATGGCGATTTCTCGTAAGCCCCCCGTTATGGACAGGGGTGAATACTGCAAAATGCGACCGTCCTTTCTGCTGTCCCTGTCGGAAAGAATCGAAAGAGGGGACATTTTTGGGTTGGTTTTTCAGAAAAACATGACTACAAGCCCATAAAGTATGGGCGTCACGGCCAGGTAATTATTGTCTCTAAAATTCTGTCTGAAAAAGTAGGGAGCCAGAAACTCAATGAGCAAAGCCTTTATTGCGGCGGTGATCCAGGATTCGATCAGCTGCACCGGTGTTGCTGCCAATCAGGCCGCTAATGATCTGATTGATGCGATCGTGCAGGAACTCAAGCGCGAAGGTGGCTTTACCCTGCCTTCTTTCGGCACGTTCACGGTGCGTAAGACCAAGGCCCGCAAGGCGCTGAACCCCCGCACGGGTGAGCCGGTCAAGGTCAAGGCAGGCAAGACGGTGCGTTTCAAGGCCAGCCCCAACCTGAAAAAAGCGGTCTGACACAAGCTGTCATTCCGTCTGTTCAGGCAGAGCGTATAAAAAACCGCGCTGGTTTTAAGCCAGCGCGGTTTTTTTGTGTCCAGTCTCCGGGGGGCAACATCCCTCAGCCTTCAGCCCTCGGGGGTAATATCCTCCAGCCGGTCTAGCTTGCGCAGACCGGGGAAGAGCAGCATCCAGCTTGCCGCCACCAGCAGGGTGCCGACTCCACCCAGCACAACAGCCCCCACAGGGCCGGTGAGTGAGGCCAGCATTCCGCTTTCGAATTCGCCAAGCTGGTTGGATGAGCCGATAAACAGCATGTTCACGGCGGAAACGCGGCCCCGCATTTCATCCGGTGTGCCAAGCTGTACCAGCGCGCCACGCACCATGACGCTGACAACATCCGCCCCGCCCAGTATCGCCAGCATGATAACCGAAAGCCATGCTGAGCGTGACAGGCCGAAACAAATGGTGGCAAGGCCGAAAATACCGACAGCGCCAAACATCCACAGCCCCGCATGGCGACCCAGCGGGTGCCGGGCCAGAACGGCGGCTACCATCAGCGCGCCCACGGCCGGGGCGGCTCGCAAAAAGCCAAGGGCGACTGGCCCCGCATGCAGGATATCGGTGGCAAAAACCGGCAGCATGGCGGTAGCACCGCCCAGCAGCACGGCAAACAGATCCAGCGAAATCGCGCCAAACATGGCGGGTTTGCGCCGCAGAAAGGCAATGCCGCCAAAAACACTGGCCAGCGTTGCAGGCTGGCGGGCCTTGGCGGGTCTTTTGATATTCAGCGAGGCGGTGGCCAGAGCCGCCATGCCAAAGCCTATGGCACACAGGCTGTAACATAATGCCGCCCCGGCACCGTATAGCAGCCCCCCCAGCGATGGCCCGGCAATGCTGGCGACCTGAAACAGCGAGGCAGAAAGGGCTGTTGCGCGTGGAAACAGGGCGGGCGTGACCAGAGAGGGCAGGAATGTCTGCTGGGCTGGCATTTCAAACGCTTTGCAGGCTCCAAAAAGAGCAACAAGCGCGTAGAGCATGCCCGGTGTCAGGCTGTGGGTGAAGGCGGCATAGGCCGTGGCGGCTGTTGCCAGCATTTCCAGCACCTGACAGGTCAGGACGATTTTCTGGCGGTTATGCTGGTCGGCGGCGTGGCCTGCGGGCAAAATCAGCGCAAACATAGGCAGGAACTGCGCCAGTCCGACAAAACCCAAAGCCGCCGTGCTGTGTGTCAGGGCGTAAATCTGCCAGCCCACGGCTACGGCCAGCACCTGTGCGGCAAAGGCCGAAAGGGCGCGCCCGCCCAGAACGGCAGGCAGGCCGGGTTGGCTGAAAAGAGAGGGAGAAGACGGTTCAGACATGGGGGATGGCCGTGGAAGAAGTGAGAGACAGAACGGACATCCGGCGCGGGTGGCCTGAGGGGCAGAAAAGACCGCGCCCGGCGCCGGTGTTTTTAAGGGGGAGCACTTTGGCACTCATCGCGACAAAAAGAAAAGTCACGGAAGAGAGATACCCTGCACAGGGCGGCTGGGTGTGGTGGGGCTGAAAGGGCTTAAATGCCTGCCAGCCGATGAGATGTAGTGTGAAAAAGCTGGAAAAAATGGCTGGGGCGGGAGGATTCGAACCTCCGCATGGCGGAATCAAAATCCGCTGCCTTACCGCTTGGCTACGCCCCATTATGGTGGACGGGATAAACCGTCCTGCCCAGCGGTTTCCTTTTAGGCTGAACCGTAGGCTTTCGTAAAGACCGGCTGGGCGAGATTTCGAAACCCTATGCTGTAGTGCTGCTCGGCCAGTTGGTATCGGCCAGAGTATCATCGGGCAGATCAGGCAGGCCTGTGTCTTCGTCCTGGGCGGTATTGCTGCTGGTAAACAGCCCCCAGCGCCCGGCCTTGTCCAGTGCCTGATCAAGTGCTGCCATGGTGCGGCCCATATCGGGGCTGTCGTCTTTTTCCCATGTGTGGAATGTCGCAGTCCAGATCGCGGTCAGGGCGGAGGCGCGGGCCATGCCCGTCAGCCCAGAGGCGTTGATACCCGCTGCCTGAGCAATCTGGCGCATGCTTTGCAGTGTGGCGGCTCCAAGGGCCAGAACCATTGGCGGGTCGAACGGCATGGCTTTGAGCAGGGCGCGTACGCCCGGCCTGTGGGCCTGAAACACATCGAGCCTGCGCATCAGCAAATCAAAAAGCCGCTCGCGCGTGGAGCCATAGCCTGCCTCGTCCGCAAGGGCTGCGTCATCCGCCATACGGCCGAGTGCCAGAGCAATGCCGGTTTTGCAGGAAAAACGCCTGCGCGCCTCGGTTTCGGACAGATCCGCCGCGCGGGCGGCATCCTGCACGCTAAACTGCCCCCAGCCCTTTTCAGCCGCCAAAGACAGGGCGGCGGTTACAAGGGCTGTTTCGAACGGATCGGTTGTCATGGTGGCACTTTCCGGGTGGAGTCGTCAGGCTGGGGCTGCAATCGTGGGTGGGGGCTTAGCCCGCCAGTTCACCTGCGCGGCGTACGGCGGCGGCTACGGCCTGCGATGTGCTGGCGGGCCAGGCATCGGGGGCCATCAGCACACCCAGTGCCGCAGCGGTGGTGCCGCCGGGGCTGGTGACATTGCGGCGCAGTTCGTCGGCATCGGTTGGTAGGCTGTGCAGCATCTGCCCGGCTCCGTACAGCGTGGCCCGGGCCAGCGTGCGGGCTGTGGCCTGTGGCAGGCCCTGCTCCACCCCGGCTTTTTCAAGCAGTTCGGCCAGCAGGAACACATAGGCCGGGCCACTGCCGGAAATACCGGTTACGGCATCGATTTGCTGTTCCGTTTCCACCCACACGGTTTCGCCTACGGCGCGCATCAGGCTGTCGCATTGCTGCTTTTGCTCAGGGGTGGCGGCGGGCGGGGCGTAGAGGCCGGTCATGCCCGCACCCAGCGTGCTGGGGGTATTGGGCATGGCGCGAATGAAAACCGGGGCGGTGCCCTCGGCGGCGGCGGTGTAAACGCTGCTCAGGCTGGCAATGCTGCGCCCCGCCATGACGGATAGCAGGGTTGCGCGGGCAAAGCGCCGGGCCAGTATTTCCAGAGTGGCATCGGCCTTCTGGGGTTTGACTGCCAGTATGATGATATCGGGCTGGAAGTCCGCGGGCAGGTCATCCAGCGAAGGCACGAGAATATGCGGCGCGGGCAGGCTGTCGCGGTGGCGGTCGATCACGGCGGAGGGTGGCAGCCCGCAGGCCAGCCAGCCATCAAGCATGGCGCCGCCCATTTTGCCGCACCCGACCAGAAGGATAGAGGGCAGTTGTGTGGGTGTGCTCATAGCAAAATCCTGTTCATGCGCGGGCTTGGGGTACTCAGGCCTCGCCCTGACAGTCCAGCAGGGCCATGCCCAGCGCCTCGGAGGCGGAGAGCTTTTCCGTCAGGAAAAAACGGAACGCGGGGTAAAACCGCTCGCATTCGTTCAGGGCGATGTCGATCATGTCTTCAAAAATATCGGCCACGGCCTGCGTGTTGCGTAGCAGCAGCGCGTGGCGGAACAGCAGCACGCCGTCTTCCGCATCGACACTGAAATGGCCAATCCACATCTGCTCGTTGGCAAGGCCGATCAGTTCGTACAGGGCTGCGCGGCGGGTTGCGCTTGTGCGCAGGTCAAACGCGCAGGTGAACAGGATCGTGCCCAGTTCGGCCGACCATGAAAAGAACAGGCCGTAATCGCACCAGCGGGCCGGGGCTTCGGCGGCCATTTCGGTGGGGGTGCAGCGGTCGAATGTCCAGCCCAGCCCCCCGATAACCTGTTCCATCAGGTCAAGCGGGTTGGCGGGTACTGGCGTGGAATCGCTCGTCAGGGCTGGCATGGTGGCGGTTCTCCGTGCCTGCGTGAGATATGAACGGATTGACACACTGGCAAAAGGGCTAAAGGCGCGTTGTTCAGCCCTTGTGCGCCGATGCGTGCTCAAGCGTGCGTACACGCTCTTCAAGGGCGTTCAGGCGGCGTTCAGCCTCTTCCTGCCCGATGCGGGCCTGTGCGGCCAGCTCACGCATGACTTCAAATTCTTCCCGGCGGACGACCTGTAGCGTGGTCAGCACTTCATCCACACGGCTGCGGACGATGGCGTGAATTTCCTCGCGCACGCCTGTCAGGGCGGAAACGGCACCACCTGCCACACCGGCAAGGTCATCAAGGAAACGGGGTCTGTCAGCCATGGCCGGTTCTCCATTCAATCCGGGATACACAAGCCCTTCACGCGCTTGGTATCTCCTCTTCTGCCTTTGAACCTATAGAGGATAAAGGCTGGCGCGCCCAGATGTTCCGCCCCAACTTTATGCCAACGCTCCGGGCCGGGGCTTTGTGGACACAGCGCGGCCCCGGTGCGGCGGTCCATTTCGGTGCGGCTTTCCATTGACCGGGGCATGGAGCATTCCCATTATTTAAGGCAATGGATAAAAAGACAAAGACAATGCCCGGCGCGGGTTCCGCCATTGGGCAAGACATGGAGAAACCGGTTGCATGAGCGGACGTGATCCCTACGAGGTTCTTGGTGTAGCAAGGACAGCCAGCCAGGATGACATCCGCAAGGCATATCGCAAGCTGGCCAAGAAATATCACCCGGACCTCAACCCGGATGACAAAAAGGCTGAAGAGCAGTTCAAGGCCGTCAATCAGGCCAATGATCTGCTGTCCGATGCGGAAAAGCGCGCCCGTTTTGACCGGGGTGAAATAGACGCCTCGGGTCAGGAACGGGCCCCCCACGGCTATGGCGGCGGCTTTCATGGCGGTGGCGCAGGCGGCGGGTTTAATGAGGAAAACCTCAATGACCTGTTCGGCAGCATGTTCGGCGGGTTTGGCGGCGCGCGCGGGCGTCGGGGCGGGCCACGACAGGGGGCGGACTCGTCCTATGCGCTCAAGGTCAGCTTTCAGGATGCGGTCAATGGCACCACGTCGCGCGTTTCCCTGCCTGATGGCAGCACGCTGGATGTAAAAATCCCGCCGGGGATAGAGGATGGTCAGGTGCTGCGCCTGCGCGGCAAGGGTAATCCCGGCGTGCAGGGCGGGCCGGATGGCGATGCGCTGATTACCGTAACCGTGCAGCCCGACGCCACCTACACGCGCGATGGTGTGGACCTGCGTGAGACCCTGCCGGTTGATATCAAAACAGCCGTGCTGGGGGGGCCCATTATGGTGCCGACGCCTACCGGCACAGTCAGGATGAATGTGCCCGCAAATTCCGACAGCGGCACGGTGCTGCGCCTGCGCGGCAAGGGCGTGCAGGCTT
Source organism: Acetobacter papayae (assembly GCF_047721125.1). NCBI lineage: Bacteria > Pseudomonadati > Pseudomonadota > Alphaproteobacteria > Acetobacterales > Acetobacteraceae > Acetobacter > Acetobacter papayae. The sequence goes on from NZ_JBDNWF010000013.1 coordinate 43,949, forward strand.
ACGGCAAGCGCGAGGCGGGCAACCTGTATGTCACGCTACAGGTCAAGATCGGCAAGGCCGATGCCGCACTGGAAACCTTCCTGAAGGATTGGACCCCGCAGGCCTGAACGCAGCCGGGTTGATGCCTGCCGCTTTGAATGTGGCAGGCGGGTGCCCCGCTACTTGCCCGGTTGGTTATGGCCGTGCGGACAAGCCCACGCTGGCAGCCGCGTAGCGCTGTCAGGGGTTCTGGGTGCGGGTGTCGTCACGGTAGAGCGGCAGTTCCATTTTATGGCCTTCCGAGCTGTCGATAACCAGCAGCGCCGTGTTTTCTGATTGCAAGGTGAAGGTCAGCTTCAGGGGCGGGCTGGAGGTTGTCCAGCTTGCACCATCAACCCGTGAGAGGCTGAAATGCTCCTGCTTGACCACCCGGCTGTACATCGGGGGCAGTGTTAGCATCAGGCGGGCGGCAGGCCCCATGGCCCGGTTGGCCGCAACCTCAATGGCATCGGCGGCGGACATCATTGCCCATGTGCCGCAGAAAAGGGCTGTCGGGTAGCTGCCCTTGTGCTCCGGCGCGCTGGCTTTGGCCGCATGTGTCGCCGGGGCGGGTTTGGTGTCCGGCTGTGCGGTGGCGTTTGCGGCCAGAGCGGGGCTGATGCTCAAGAGCAGCGCGGCGGAAAAACTGAAAAAACGGGTCATGCCAGCTCCATGAAATACAAGGCCGTTCCACGGTGCGGCAAACCGCCTCGGGGCCGGCTCTCCTGTGTGCCGTATTCTGGGGGCATGCGTCCAGTGCTTGACGGCAGCCCACCCCGGACCGGATAAGAAAGACAGGGCATGCCGCGCGCCTTGAAAACATCAGGCCGCAAACCCCCGATGACAGGGGGCGAAATAGCGCCAGACAGGTACGGCGGCAGGAGCCATGACGCGACGATGACAGGGGCCGTTACAGCCTCGCAGAAGGGAACAGACCATGGGTGAATCGCTCACGCAGGCGGATACTGGTCAGGCATCGGAACGGATTGGCCTGCGCGAAGGTGCCCAGATGGCGGGGGCCATGTTGTTTGTGCTCGCGGTTCTGGCCTTGGGCCTGCACGCTATTTCCTACGCGGGTTACTGAACGCACGGCCACACCCGGTGTGGCCGCACTTACCCCTGTTGCCGCTTATTCGTGCCGCAGGGTTACAACCAGCACATCGCGCCAGCCGGGGCGCGTGGGGTCGTTCGGTTCAACCGGCGTGACCCCATGATAGACGCGGTTATCGTTCACGAAGGCGGTATCGAGCGGCTGGGTCAGGGTAAAACTGCCCACAAGCTGGCGGTTGAGATCGTGGATTGAGGTTTCGCCACAGGCCACGTTCTCGCGCCGGATCATGATAACACACACCCAGTCCACGCCATCACGGTGCAGCCCTTCTGGTGTGGGGTGGCCGGGTTTGTCGGATTGCGCCTCAATGCGGAACTGGTGCGTTTCGGCATGCCATGAGCCGGGCCTGCGCGCAGGGGGTGTCAGGTCTGTTGCCACCCGGCAGACAAGGCGCAGAATGGCCTCCAGCGCTGGGCTGGTTGCGGTCTCAGGCAGGAAGGGTTCGAACCAGCGTTCGATCCCGCCATTGAGGGTATTATAATCGCGGCTCTGGTAATGGGGCTGGTGCGGTTTGCGGCTGATTGTCTCGCCGCTGAGCGAAAACGTGGCATAGCGCCGCCGCCGGTAGCGCCCGCCATCGGCCATATAAAGATCCACCCCCAGATCGTTCCAGCTTGCGGCAAACTGGTCCCACTGCGTCAGCCCCGGCAGCAGGCTGTGCATGGCTTCGGCCTGTACAAACACGAAACCATCGTGCGCCAGCGGATTTTCCAGAAGGGTCTGAAGGGGAGACCGCGTCTCTTCCGGCTGGGAAGGGGGCGGGACGATGGTGGACATGAGAGCGTTTCCTGCAATCTGCGCCGCATCAGGGGCGGCGCGGCCAGTCTGCCCCAAACCAGCCGCGCCGAACAGACACCCCGCAGCCTCAGGCCGGGGGTGTTGCCGGTTTTTGCGCGTTGTCCGCAATGGTCGCGGGCGCATACGCGGCTTCGGGCATGGCATCCAGCGCCAGATGCATAGGAATACCCGGCGGGGAGGTGGTGTAGGCAGTGGGCGTGTAGAACTTGATCCCCGCCTTCGCCATTTTCAGGGCGATGCGGCGGTAGAACTCGCGCTGCACTTTCCATTTCATCATCGGCGCGGTTCTGATGATACCAATCAGCACGGCACCGTTCTGGTCAGAGCTATCCACCCCCAGATCCGTGTAGTCGGACAGGATCAGCGGGCCGAAGGCGTCTTCCTCACGCATTTCCGTGATGGTGTCTTTCATGATCTGCGCGACTTTTACCGAGTCCTCGCTCAGGTCGAGCGTTTGGCGCACGATAATCTGGTTGAAGTCACGCGCGGTGTTGGCGATCGATGTCACGGACGAAAAGGGGATGATATGCAGGTCGCCATCGAAAGAGCGCACCCGCAGCGTGCGGATGGAAAGATGCTCCACCGTACCGGCCACACCGCCGGTTGTTACCCAGTCCCCTACCTGTATCGCGTCTTCTGCCAGCATGAAAAAGCCGGTGATCACGTCCTTGACCAGACTTTGTGAACCAAAGGACAGGCCAACACCCAGAATGCCCGCCCCTGTCAGCAGCGGGGCAACATTGATCCCGATCTGGGAGAGGGTGGTAACGGCCACGAACACGATAATGATCGTAAGCAGAAAGGTGCGGATAATCGGCAGAATGGTGCGCAACCGCGCCGCACGCCCCGCCTGCGCGGAGGATGCGTAGCGTGTGATCTGCTTGTTCAGCAGCCCGTTAACCAGTTCCCACGCCACGGCGGCTACGGCCATGCCGATAACAAGGCAGATCGCCGCCCCCAGCAGGCGCGTGCCAATGGGTGAGTCACTGAAGAAGTGCAGCGCAGGCAGTCCCCAGCTTTGGGCCAGAGCAATCAGGGTGAGCAGGATCAGGAACGCCGTCATGATCCTGCGTACGAAGGGGTAGTAGAAATCAGCGCGTTTTTGCAGGTCAGGATACTGGGCCTGCAACTCGGGGCTGACCCGGAACAGCCTGTCCTGCAAGCCGTAAACGAGCAGGGCCACCACGCGCGAGAGCACCAGAAAAAGCAGGCTGAGCAGCGAGCCGTGCAAAATCCACTGGTAGCCGCCCTTGAGATGGGCCGCCCAGACAAACCACAACGCCATGTCCAGAAACATGATCGGCACCCACCACAGCCGCGCCAGCGAACTGACAAAGCCCCAGAGCGCATTTTTGCGCCGCCATTCTTCGGAGGGCTGGAGTGCGGAGCCGACAATGGAGCGGATACGCCAGATAAACGCGGCAATAATCAGATGCTGGATCAGCACCACGGCGCGCAGCATGGCATCCACACCGCGTGTGGCCATGTCGAACTCGCTGCCCAGCGTGGACAGGCAGATAACCAGCGAAGGGGCCGCCACCAGCACGTTCCACCAGCGTGTAAGCAGGCGGGCCGTAGTGTCGGAGGCAGGCACAAGACGAATAACGGGTGAGCGCGGGGCCAGCGTGGTTTCCACAACCAGATACAGGCCGCGGGCAATGGCATAAGCGTTGACAAGGGTAATCGTGACAGTGCTGGCCTGATCCGTGGTGGTCAGGAATTCCGCGCCCAGATAGCCCAGCAGCAGGCACACGCCCACAGGCACGAGCTTGATGAGGAAATGCAGCACGTTATAGGGCACACGCACGAGGTAGCGCAGTACTTCATTGCCGCGCCTCTGGTCGGTTTCGCGTGCCTGAATGGAGTTCTGGTCGGCGTCGTCATGGTTTTCGGAGGTGCTTTCCTGCACGTTGGCGGTGGCTTGCGCCATGGCCTGTCGCGCCTCGCGGGCCTCGGCATGGCGGGTGACGGAAAGCAGGGGCCGCTTGAGGGCAATGCTGGCCCCCCGTTCGGCCAGCAGGCCCACGATCAGAATCAGAAAGGCGCGGGTGAAGGAGTCCGTCAGCTTCTGGCGCAGGTCAGGTGTATGGAGCACATGGTGCATCCATGTGCCGACAACGCCCAGATCCGTGAACAGGCTGGTGAAATTCTGCACGTAAGACTGTGCCGTGTCGCCCAGAACACCAAGCTCGGAATGGACATCCGTATCCAGCATGGCCTGAGTGCCCGGGGTGCCGGGGCTCTGCTTGGCGGTAGGTGCCGCGGGCAGTCCTTTGGCCATGAGCGAGAGCGTGCGCGAGAATTCCGCGCGTTTCTGTGGGTCGTTCAGCACGGACAGAAGCTGCTGGGCATCTTGCTGGCTGAGCCCGTTTGCCGGTGTGGCAGCGGCTGTGTCGGCCGCGCGAGCACTGGTGATCAGGGTCAGGCTCAGCAGGCCAAGGCAGAGCCCGGCGAGCATCATAAACGCTCTGAACAGACGGGAAGGAACGCGTTTCTGTCCTTCAGGGCCGGAGGGGCGGACATGAGGGCGCATGGCGGCCTCATGCGTGAGAAAACGGGTCTGGTCCGGGCTGGTAGCTACCATGGGGTGCCATATCCTTTTTCTGATGAAGGAACAGGAAAAAAAGCAGGCCCCGCCCTGAACGGGCTGGGGCCGTGCGCGCGCGTTCAGCCCCGGGGGCGGAAGGATACGGTGCGCGGCTCGTCGTGGCGGATCACAAGGGTGCCCGCGATCAGATCATGCAGGCCCTGCTTGCGGCGGGTAAAGGCTACCATCAGCACGCCGATATACAGGAACGGAAAGGAGATGAAGGCCTTGACCGCAAAGCGCACCACTGCGCGCGGCAGCGAGATACGCTCGCCCGAGAGGGTAACAACCCGCAGGCGGCACAGCAGCTTACCGGGTGTGGCCTGCAGGCGGGAGGATTCGAACAGGACGAAATACAGCGCAGGCAGCAGGGCCAGCAGCACACTGCCGGGTGTCTGCCAGTTGCCGGTCTGGATATGGGGCACCAGCACCGACACCCCATGCAGCAGGTGGTCATAGGGCTGCGCGTTACCCGCGAAGGCTGCAATATCGACCACATTGGTGGACTGGCCATCCGCCCCCGATATTGGCAGTTCCTGCCAGCGGACGGAAATTTCCGGCCCCACAAACAGCCCCACGACGCCCTCGGTCACGGATAGCAGGAGTGAATCGACCAGAAACGCCCAGACACGCCACCAGAACCCGGCATAAACCCACACCGGGGCCTGAGGGCTAAACCATGCACCATTATCCGGCGCGGGTGGAGCGGAAGGGGCAGCGCCCCAGCCGGGGGGCGGCGTAAACGTGGACATTGAAAGCCTGCTCCGGGTTTTCAGCTCCGGTAGGAGCCGTTGATGTCGATATAGCCGTGGGTCAGATCGCAGCTCCATGCGCGGGCATGGCCTTCGCCCAGCCCCAGATCAACGGCGATGGAGATTTCCTGCCCCTTCATGTGGGCAACCACCGGGGTTTCGTCATAGCCATCGCGCACTGTGCCGTTCTGGGCGATACATACTCCGCCTATGGAAACGCTGAGCGTATCACGGTCTGCGGGTTCACCGCATTTCCCAACGGCCATGACAACGCGGCCCCAGTTGGCGTCTTCTCCCGCAATAGCGGTTTTGACCAGAGGGGAGTTGCCGATAGCCATGGCCACACGCCAGGCCGAATCATCGGAAACCGCGCCGGTCACATCAATGGTCATGAGCTTGGTCGCTCCTTCGCCATCGCGGATCACCATCAGGGCCAGCTCTTCAAGCAGGCTGTCCAGCGCCTGACGGAAGGCCGCCAGTTCCGGGGCATCGGGGGCCGTGCTTGCGGGCGGGGCGTTGCCTGCTGCACCCGTGGCGAACAGCAGCACCATATCGGAGGTGGAGGTGTCGGAATCGACCGTGATGCAGTTGAACGTCCGCTTGACCCCGGCAGACAGCATGGCCTGCAGAAGGGCTGCGGGCAGGGCTGCATCCGTTGCGACAAAAGACAGCATGGTGGCCATGTCTGGCGCGATCATGCCACTGCCCTTGGCCATGCCCTGAATGGTTACTTCAACCCCGCCCAGCAGGGCTGTGCGCCGCGCGGCTTTGGGGAAGGTATCGGTGGTCATGATCCCGCGCGCGGCGGCTTCCCAGCCGGTTTCGCTCAGGGCGTCATGCAGGGCGGGCAGGGCGGCGGTAATGCGCTCGGCAGGCAGGATTTCGCCAATCACGCCTGTGGAGGCCAGATAGACCTCGCCGGGTGCGCATTGGGTCAGCTTGGCTGCGGCCTGTGCTGTCTGCTCGCAGGTTTCACGCCCTGCGCGGCCGGTAAATACGTTGGCGTTGCCCGCGTTCACCACCAGTGCGCGCGCACGGCCTTCGGGCAGGATGGCCCGGCACCAGTCCACCGGCGCGCCGGGGCATTTGGAACGCGTGAAAACACCGGCCACGGTGGTGCCAGCATCAAACTCCGCCAGAACAAGGTCCGTACGGCCTTTGTAGCGAATGCCTGCGGCAATGGCCCCCAGACGAACCCCGCGTACCGGGCCCAGTTCAGGCAGGGGGAGAGCAAGCGGAGAAACGGGAAGAGGCTGCGCCATGAGGCGGAATCCTTGAACGGGAAGGACTGGTGGGCAGAATTGAATACGGGCGGGGATCATACCCGCCCGTTCCGTAGTCAGCCACCCCATGGCGGCAGGGCCGCTACGGGGTGGGGTTATGCCTGACTTATTTCTTGGCAGGTGCGGCTGCGGCACCGGCCGGTGTGGCCGGGGCGTTGGGCAGCTGCTTGCCGCTGGTGGGGTCGAAGCGCACGACTTTCACCTGTGCTGCGGCTTTATCCACGGCTTCACGCACGTATTTCTGGATCAGGGCCTGACGGATCTTGTCACGCACGGAATCCAGCGACGGCACGGGGTCCGTGCGGGTGTCGAGCACCTGAATGACGTGGTAGCCATACTGGCTCTTGACCGGAGTGGTGCTGATATCGCCCTTTTTCATGGCGAAAGCGGCATCGGAGAAGGCGGGGATCATGTCGCCCTTCTTGAACCAGCCCAGATCGCCACCGTTCTGCTGGGCGCTGCCCTTGTCGGTGGAGAGTTCAGATGCCAGCTTGCCGAAATCCGCACCGGCTTTCAGCTTCTTGATGACATCCTGCGCCTCGGCTTCGGTCTTGAGCAGGATGTGCCGTGCATGCACTTCCTTTTCCGGGGCCTTGTTGGCGTAGTTTTCTTCATAATACTTCGTCATGTCCGCATCCGTCAGGTGCGGCATGACAGACTGCGACAGCCAGGCGTTCTGCAGCGCCGTATCGGCGGCAGAGGTCATCAGCTTCTGGGTTTCGGGCTTTTTGTCCAGCCCGTCCTTGTGAGCCGCGATCAGGATCGCCTTCTGGTCGATCAGCTGGTTGACCAGCATGGGAATGATCACGTTGGGCGGGAGCTGGCGCATCTGCGGGGGAATGCTGCCCGCTGCTTCCTGCACATCCGCGAGGGTGATTTTTTCACCGTTCACGGTCGCGACGACAGAAGCCGGGTCAGCCGGTTTTTCCTTGTCAGCAGCCGGAGCCGCAGCGGGAGGAGCAGCAGGGGCAGCCGCGTAGGAGGGGTGAACCAGCAGGGATGAGCCCAGCAGGGCGGCAGTAGCCAGCCCGGACGCGTAAGACGTGAACCGCATGAAATTCAGAACCTTGCACAGGTAAAAACTGTCTACCCTGTATGAAGGAGGCTAACCGGCCCGGCAAGCCCTGTTTCTTGTGGTTTCGCTCTGCCGTTGCGGCTGGTGGGGCGGGTGCGCGGGCGGTGCCGCGGGGGACAAAAGGGAGGGGTTGGTTGACCGCAGACCAGCCCGGTCCTATTTTGCGGAGCAAGCCATGCCCAAGACAGGCCTGCGCGCGCTGGTGCCATTGCCGTTGCGTCAGGCGTCATGAGCGTAACATTCGTAAGGCGGTTCAGTTCCGGAAAGGTGTTCATGTTTTCTCGCGTCATCCGCGCCCTGTTTGGCACAGCCAATGAGCGGACACTCAAGGTTTTCCAGCGCCGAGTGCAGGAAATCAACGCGCTTGAACCGCAGATCCAGGCTCTGGATGATGCAGCCCTTGCCGCAAAAACTCAGGAATTCCGGGCCCGTCTGGGTAACGGTGCGACACTGGACGAGCTTTTGCCCGAGGCCTTTGCCGTTACGCGCGAAGCGGCGCGGCGCGTGCTGGGCATGCGGCATTTCGATGTGCAGCTTATTGGCGGCATGGTCCTGCACGCTGGCCGGATCGCGGAAATGCGTACCGGCGAGGGTAAGACCCTTGTGGCAACGCTGGCGGTCTATCTCAGCGGGCTGTCGGGTAAGGGCGTGCATGTTGTTACGGTCAATGACTATCTGGCTGCGCGCGATGCGGCCGAGATGGGGCGACTGTACGAATTTCTGGGCCTGACCACGGGCGTGATTGTGCCCAATATGCCGGACGATGCCCGCCGGCAGGCCTATGCGGCCGATATTACCTACGGCACCAATAACGAATTCGGCTTCGACTACCTGCGTGACAACATGAAGTACCATCTGAACGAAATGGTTCAGAGGCCCTTCCATCATGCGATCGTGGACGAAGTGGACTCCATCCTTATCGATGAGGCCCGCACGCCGCTGATCATCTCCGGCCCGGCAGAAGACAGTTCCGACCTCTACCGCGCGGTGGATGCGGTTGTGAACGAACTGGTGCGCGATGAAACGGCCTACGAAAAGGACGAGAAATTCCGCACCGTCATCCTGACGGATAGCGGTTCCGAACAGGTGGAAGAGCTGCTCCGCGCTGCCGGGGTTCTGGGTGAAGGCGGGCTGTATGACCTGCACCACGTGGCCGTTGTGCATCATGTGCAGCAGTCGCTGCGTGCCCATACGCTGTTCGCGCGCGATGTGGATTACATCGTGCGGGGCGGCAAGGTGGTCATTATCGACGAGTTTACCGGCCGTATGATGGAAGGCCGCCGGTATTCCGATGGCCTGCATCAAGCACTCGAAGCCAAGGAACATGTCGAGGTCCAGCAGGAAAACCAGACGCTGGCTTCCATCACCTTCCAGAACTTCTTCCGGCTTTATCCGCGCCTGTCGGGCATGACCGGCACCGCCATGACGGAAGCCGACGAATTTGCCGAGATCTATAATCTCGATGTGGTGGCTATTCCCACCAACCGTCCCGTGTCCCGCAAGGACGAGGATGACGAGATTTACCTGACCGAGGCCGAAAAGTTCGGCGCGGTGGTAACGCTTATCCGCGCGGTGCATGAGCGTGGGCAGCCCATTCTGGTGGGCACCACGTCCATCGAGAAAAGCGAGGCTCTGTCGGACCTGCTGACCCGCGAAAAAGTGCCCCATAACGTGCTCAATGCCCGATTCCATGAAAAGGAAGCCGGTATTGTCGCGCAGGCGGGCGCACCCGGTGCCATTACCATCGCCACCAACATGGCCGGGCGTGGTACGGACATCAAGCTGGGCGGCAATGTGGAAATGCTGATCGCCCAGGAACTGGACGATGTGCCCGAAGGCCCCGAGCGCGATGCCGCCGAGCAGGCCATCCGTGCCCGCGTCGCGCGCGATCACGAAATCGTGCGTGAGGCCGGTGGCCTGTATGTTATCGGCACCGAGCGGCATGAAAGCCGCCGGATCGACAACCAGTTGCGCGGCCGCGCCGGGCGACAGGGTGATCCGGGCAACTCACGCTTCTTTATTTCGCTTCAGGATGACCTGATGCGGATTTTCGGCTCCGACCGCATGAGCGGCATGTTCCAGAAAATGGGCATGAAGGAGGGCGAGGCCATTGTTCACCCGTGGCTGAGCAAGGCGCTGGAGCGGGCGCAGAAAAAAGTCGAAGCCCGTAACTTCGACATGCGCAAGAACACGCTCAAATATGATGATGTGATGAACGACCAGCGCAAGGAGGTATACACCCAGCGCCGCGAGTTCATGGCGACGGAAGATGTCTCCACCATTGTGGCTGATGCGCAGGATGATGTTATCGAGATGCTGGTAAGCCAGCATATTCCTGAAAAAGCCTTTGCCGAGCAGTGGAATATCGAAGGTCTTTCTCTGGAGGTAAGCCGGATCTTCGCCCTAGACCTGCCGCTGGCGGACTGGTCGCGTGAAGATGGCATGGATGCTGAAGGCATGGCCGGGCGTATCAGCCAGGCGGCCACGCAGGCGCAGGCGGCACGGGCTGCCAATATCGGCCCCGAGCTTATGCGCTTCATTGAAAAACAGGTTCTCCTGACCACCTATGACGCGGTATGGAAAGAGCATCTGCATGCGCTGGACCAGTTGCGTCAGGGTATTGGCCTGCGCGCCTACGGGCAGAAAGATCCGCTGAACGAATACAAGCATGAAGCCTTCACGCTGTTTACGTTCATGCTGGAGGAAATGCGCCAGCGCGTGGTGTCGCTCATGGCGCGGGTGGAGGTAACACCCCCGCCGGTTGCGGTTGATCCGTTCGCGGATACCGCCGCCATCCATGCGGACCCCGAAGTGCCGGGCTTTGCGGCCAATACGGCGGCGGAACTCACACCGGGTGCCAGTCCGGTCATGGCAACGCCCATAGGGGGCAGCGCCATCATGCCGGATGACCCCTCAAGCTGGGGGGAAACGCCCCGCAATGCGCCGTGTCCGTGCGGCTCGGGGCGTAAATACAAGCATTGCCATGGCCGCGTGCCCTGATAAGGGGCGTGTGGCGGCACGGCAGTATATGAGACAGGGTTAAGGAATATGGCTGGTCATTCCCAGTTCAAGAACATCATGCACCGCAAGGGTGCGCAGGATGCCAAGCGTGCCAAGCAGTTTGGCAAGATTATCCGCGAACTGACGGTGGCCACGCGCTCCGGCCTGCCGGAGCCCGCCTCCAACCCGCGCCTGCGTGCGGCCATTGTTGCCGCGCGTGAAGTGAACATGCCCAAGGATACGATCGAACGCGCGATCAAGAAGGCCAGCGGGGCCGCGGGCAGCGATGATTACGTGGAAATCCGCTATGAGGGTTACGGCCCGGCGGGTGTGGCCGTGATTGTGGAAACCCTGACCGACAACCGCAACCGCACCGCTTCGGATGTGCGCGCAGCGTTCTCCAAATACGGCGGTTCGCTGGGCGAAGCCAATTCCGTGTCCTTCATGTTCCGCCGTCTGGGTGTTGTGGTCTATCCGGCGGCCACCGCCTCAGAAGATGACATGCTCGAGGCCGCGATCGAGGCCGGGGCTGAGAACGTGGTAAGCACCGCCGCCGGGCACGAAATCACCTGCGAGGTGGAGTCGTTCTTTGCTGTGCGCGATGCGCTTGAAACCCGTTATGGCGAGCCCGAAAGTGCAAAGCTGGACTGGCGGCCCGAAAACACCGTGACACTGGATGAGGAAAAGGCACGCAGCGTGTTCAAGCTGCTCGATGTTCTGGATGATCATGACGATGTCCAGAATGTTTACGCCAATTTCGATCTGCCGGATGATCTGGCGGAAAAGCTGTCGTCCTGATCCGTGGCGCGTCTGCTCGGCATTGATCCCGGCCTGCGCTTTACCGGCTGGGGCGTGATTGATGTCGAGGGCAACAGGCTGAGGCATGTTGCCAATGGCGTTATCGCGACCAATAGTGCGGAGAGCGTGCCTGACAGGCTGCGTATGCTGCATGAAAGCCTGACCGCCCTTATCGACAGGCTGAGCCCTGACGAGGCGGCGGTAGAGGAAACCTACGTCAACCGGAACGGCACCGCCACGCTCAAGCTGGGCTATGCGCGTGGTGTGGCCCTGCTGGCCCCGGCGCTGGCGGGGATTGTTGTGGCGGAATACGGTGCGCTGGCAGTCAAGAAGGCCGTGGTGGGCACCGGCTCGGCTGACAAGACACAGGTTGAAATGATGGTGCGCCGCCTTTTGCCGGGGGTGGAGGTTGTGCGGGCCGATGCGTCCGATGCGCTGGCCGTGGCTATCTGCCACGCCCACCATCGCGCCAGCGCGCGCCATATCGCGGCTGGGGTAAGAATGGCATGATAGCGTTTCTGTGCGGGCTGGTTATTCAGGTTGAAGCCGGAAGCTGCGTGGTGGACGTGAATGGCGTGGGCTACCTGCTCGCGGCTTCCACCCGCACGCTGGCAGCCCTGCCCAATCCCCCCGAAAAAGCCCGTATTCTGGTTGAAACCGTGGTGCGTGAGGATGCGATCCTGCTCTACGGCTTTGTGGAGAGTGCCGAGCGCGCATGGTTCCGGCTGCTGACCGGCGTGCAGGGGGTGGGGGCCAAGGTAGCGCTGGCCATTCTGTCCACGCTGTCTCCGGCGGAGCTGGTGGCGGTGCTGAGCACATCAGACAAGGCCAGCCTGACACGCGCCCCCGGTGTTGGGGGGCGTCTGGCCGAGCGGATCATTACCGAACTGCGCGACAAGGCTGGTCGTATGCCCGGTGCCGGGGCTGATATTGTTTTGCCGGTTGCCGTAACCCCCGAGGGCGGAGTCGAGGCTGATGCGCTGCTGGCGCTGGCGGGGCTTGGTTTCCGCCGGGTGGAGGCCCTGCCTGTGCTGCGCCGCGTGCTGGAGGCCCATGGCCCGGGTGCCACGCTGGATACGGTGCTACGTGACAGCCTGAAAGACCTTGCCCGATGACGGCGGATTTCATGCCTGAGCGCGCGGTCAACCCCGCCCGGCTTGAAGAAGACCCGGCCGATGGCGCGCTGCGACCGCAAACACTGGCCGATTTTACCGGCCAGCAGGCCAGCCGCGAAAACCTGTCCATTTTCATTGCCGCCGCCCGCCAGCGGGGCGAGGCGCTGGACCATGTGCTGCTGCATGGCCCGCCGGGTCTGGGCAAGACCACGCTGGCCCAGATTGTCTCGCGCGAGCTTGGGGTGGGGTTTCGCGCGACATCGGGGCCGGTTATCCAGCGCGCGGGCGATCTGGCGGCGATCCTGACCAACCTGCAACCGCGCGATGTGCTGTTTATTGACGAAATCCACCGTCTCCAGCCCGCGATTGAAGAAATTCTCTATCCTGCGATGGAGGATTTCCAGCTTGATCTCATTATTGGCGAAGGCCCGGCCGCGCGTTCGGTGCGTATAGACCTGCCGCCCTTTACGCTGGTGGCTGCAACCACCCGCGCGGGTTTGCTGGCAACCCCCTTGCGCGACCGCTTTGGCATTCCGCTGCGGCTGGTTTTTTACACGCCGGAAGAACTGGTGCGGATTGTCGCGCGCGGGGCGGACAAGCTGGGCTTTGCCTTGTCTACCGACGGCGCGATGGAAATTGCCCGCCGCGCGCGTGGCACACCCCGTATTGCCGGGCGGCTGCTGCGCCGGGTACGCGATTTTGCCTCCCTGACCGTACCGCCCGATGAACCCGTGCGGGTCGAGGGGGTGGATGCCGCCCTACAGCGGCTGGAGGTCGATGCTCTGGGGCTGGATGGCATGGATCGGCGGTACCTGCGCCGCATTGCGGAATATCATAATGGTGGCCCGGTGGGTGTCGAAACCCTCGCCGCGGCTCTGGCCGAATCGCGCGATACGCTGGAAGATGTGATCGAGCCCTATCTGATACAGGAAGGGTTGGTGCTGCGGACCAGTCGCGGGCGTGTTCTGGGTGAGCGGGGTTGGCGGCATCTGGGCCTTGTCCCCCCGCCCGATGAAAATGCCCGCACAGGCCAAAGCGCTCAGTCTGACTGGCTGAATGACGAGGCGGCGCGCGATCCTGCGGGGCCGCACGTGGGAGATTAGGCATGAGTGAACACGCCATAGAATTCCGCGTCTATTATGAGGATACCGATGCGGGGGGCATTGTCTATCACGCGCGCTACCTCGCTTTTGCCGAGCGTGCCCGCACCGAAGCCATTCGCTCCATGGGTATGCCGGTTTCTGAACTTTTGCGTGAACACGGGCTGGTTTTTGTCGTGCGCGATGCGCGGCTGACCTATCGCACCCCCCTGCGGCTTGATGATGTCCTGTGTGTCACAACCCGGCTTTTGCGGCTGGGTGCGGCCAGTTGCGTGCTGGGCCAGACCGTAACGCGCGAGGGCGTTGTTTCGGCGGAAATGGAGGTCGGTCTGGCCTGCGTGCGCGCCAGTGATGGCTATCCTGCCCGATTTCCGCCCAACTGGCGTGATCTTCTGCAAAAACTTGCGGTCAGGGACTGAAAAGCGCCTCTTCTGCTTTGTTGAGGAACACAGTAATACAGGCGGCAGTATCGGGCAGTGTCGGCTTTTCCCGAGTCGGCGGCTGTTATGCCAGGTTTGGGTGCTAAAGGCAGGAGGCGTTATTGGATCGTGCGGTTGATACGGCAAATCTCGGCGTGAGCGCGGCGGGAGATCTGTCGGTATGGGCGTTGTTCATCAATGCCTCGCTTGTGGTCAAGCTGGTGATGCTGGGCCTGCTTGGGTGCAGCATTGTGGTGTGGGCGATTATTTTCGCCAAGACGTTGACGCTGCGGCGCATCAACCGTGAAGCCTCGGGCTTTGAGGACCGTTTCTGGTCCGGCGGCAGTCTGGATGACCTGTACGACACGGACGGGGCCAAGCCCACCAACCCGATGACGGCGGTTTTCGGTGCGGCCATGGGTGAATGGCGGCGTTCGGCCCGTATCCCCGGTGTGGATCTGGTGCGTGGCGGCGTAAAGGAGCGGGTTGACCGCGCCATTGGCATTACCATTACCCGCGAGATGGACCGCCTGCGCCGCTGGGTGATCTTTCTGGCCACGGTGGCTCCTGTGGCCCCCTTTGTAGGCCTGTTCGGCACGGTGTGGGGCATCATGCACTCGTTCAGCTCCATCGCGGCTGAACACAACACCAATCTGAGCGTTGTCGCCCCCGGTATTTCCGAGGCGCTGTTTGCTACGGCCATCGGCCTGCTGACGGCTATTCCCGCTTATGTGGCTTACAACATCATCAGCAACAGTCTGGATCTTTTCGAGGACCGGCTTGATGGTTTCGGTGCCGAGTTCGCGGCCATCCTGTCGCGCCAGTCCGAAGAAAGGGCGTAAGCCATGGGCATGCCGTCATCAGGAGGGAAAGGCCGCCGCAGGCGTCCGATGGCCGATATCAACGTGACTCCCATGGTGGACGTCATGCTGGTGCTGCTGATCATTTTCATGGTCACATCCCCCATGATGACCAGCGGCGTGAATGTTGACCTGCCCAAGACGGACGCCAAGCCGGTCAATTCCGATACCAAGCCCATTACCGTTTCCATCAAGGCGGATGGCGGCCTGTATCTGGGGGATGATCCCGTCACCCCTGACCAGCTCGTCGGGCAGCTCAAGGCCGCGTCCAACAACGATCCCACGCACCGTATCTTTGTGCGCGGCGATGCCCATATCGATTATGGGCGTGTCATGCAGGTCATGGGGCAGATCACGTCGGGAGGGTTCACGCATGTGGCTCTGCTGGCGCAGCAGCCTGCTGGCGCCAGCCACTAGACCAGCTTCAGGGGCACAGAGGTTAAGGGAATGCCCATGGCACGGCCACGGCGGTTTGATCAGGTTCTGCTCCGTCGCTCGCTTTATACGTCGGGCGCGCTGCATGTGGCGTTGATTGTGGCTTTGCTGGTCACGCTGCCACATACGCCCCCGCCGGAAGAGCCGCAGCCCGAGCCGGTCGAAATGGATTTTGAACCGGCGGATAATAGCGGCGGTCCTTCGGCCAAGGCCGATGCGCCTTCGACCGAGCCCAAGCCCCCCGCGCCGCAGGCGCAGGAGGCCCCGCCCACGCCTGACC
>NZ_JBDNWF010000014.1:0-38386 GCF_047721125.1 Acetobacter papayae
TTTCTCTGCTTAAACGGTAGCGTGTCAAACCGAATGGAGTTCTGCAACCATGACAGCCGGCGCAACCCTTCAGACCCTTGGTGTTATCGACCCCGGCGCGAATGTGCTGCTTGAGGTCATTCGTGCGGCCAGCCCTATCGAGGCGGTGCGTCGTATGGAAGAAAAAATGCGTGGCCCGGATTATGTCGCGGCCCGTCAGTATGAAGAAGGGAGCGAGGATTCGCTTGATGGGGCGGATCAGGCCTACTTGGTTTACGCGCTCGATGGCAGCGGGCTCGATGCCGAAGGACTGGGCGGCGAGGATGCAGGCACCGTGCGGGCAACGGCCCCTCTGGCCGCGATTGTTGTTGTTACGCAGCGCTAAAACGGGGTGAACCTAAGGGTGGAAAGTTTCAGCGTTTACGGGCGGGACACGGGTGGTCCATTTCTGCTGGTCAGCGACCATGCGGGGCAGGCCATCCCTGACACGCTGGGTGATCTGGGCGTGTCGGCCACCGAGCGTGCACGCCATATCGGGTGGGATATCGGCATTGATGGCGTAGGGCGCGGGCTGGCTGAGGCGCTGCCCGCGCTGCTGATCGAGCAGGTGTTCTCCCGGCTGGTGATCGACTGCAACCGCGCGCCGGGGCACCCCACCTCCATCGTGCGTGAGAGCGACGGCACGGCGGTGCCGGGTAACCAGAGCCTGTGCGAAAAGCAAAGTGGCTGGCGCGAGCAGGCCATTCTGCACCCCTATCACGCGCGCATACGTGCCGAACTTGATGCCCGCAAGGCGCGTGGGCAGGCAACCTGCCTGATCGCGCTGCACAGCTTTACTCCGGTTATGCGTGGCTATGCCCGGCCATGGCATGCGGGCATCCTGCATAATCGGGATTCCCGGCTGGCGCATATCATGCTCGACCTGCTGCGGGGCGAAGGCCTGTGCGTGGGCGACAATGAACCCTATGCCCTGACGGATACCTCCGATTACACCGTGCCCGAACATGCCGAACGGCGTGGCTTGCCATATATCGAAATCGAAATCCGGCAGGACCTGATTACCGCGCCAGAAGGGCAGGCGGAATGGGCCGCGCGTCTGGCGCGGCTGTTGCCCGCCGCATGGCAGACTTTTGGCGAACGCTATGGAGATGCCGCATGACCACCGCCACCGACCCGCAGGCTTTGCCCGCACAGCGCATTACCGGCAAGGCGCGTCTTGCCGGGGTGCTGGGCTGGCCGGTCGGGCATTCACGCTCACCGCTTTTGCATAATTACTGGCTACGCCGGTACGGGGTGGATGGGGCATACGTGCCGCTGCCTGTTCACCCGGAAGGGTTCGAGGCCGCGGTGCGGGGACTTCAGGCCGCTGGTTTCCGGGGGGCGAATGTTACCATCCCGCATAAGGAAGCCGCTTTCCGGCTGGCCGATGTGCTGGACGACTCCGCTCGTGCAACTGGCTCGGTCAATACGCTGGTTTTTCAGGATGATGGCACCATCCGGGGCCTGTCCACCGATGGCGATGGCTTTGTAGCCAGCCTGCGTGCCGCCTGGGTGGAACTGCCTTATGCCTCTGGTGCTCTTGACACGCAGCGGGTTCTACTGCTGGGGGCCGGTGGGGCCGCGCGCTCCGTTGCGGTTTCGCTGGCGGCGGCGGGCATGCAGGTGTGTATTACCAACCGCACCCGTGCGCGGGCCGATGAACTGGCGGCCAGCCTGCCGGGCGCATCTGTCTGCCCATGGGATGAGTGGGAAGCCACGTTGGGTGACTACGCGGTGCTGGTCAACACCACATCGCTGGGGATGGAAGGCGGGCCGGAGCCGGGGTTCTGCCCCGTGCTGGATCAGGCTTCCGCTAAGCTGGTGGTGGCCGATATCGTCTATGTTCCGCAGGTAACGCCCCTGCTGGCTGAAGCCCAGCAGCGCGGGCTGCGTACGGTAGGAGGGCTGGGCATGCTGCTGCATCAGGCCCGCCTCGGGTTCCATGCGTGGTTTGGAGTTGAACCACAGGTGGATGCCCATACAGAAGCCTATGTACTGGCGGGTTTCTCCGGCTGAACGGAGGGCTTTTGTGGCGTGTATGAAAGTTCTTGGGCTGACCGGCGGCATGGGTATGGGCAAAAGCACGGTTGCCACCCTGCTGCGAAAGGCGGGGCTGCCGGTGTTCGATGCCGATGCCGAGGTGCGCCGCCAGCAATCGGTGCCGGGGCCGGTGCTCGATGGTATACAGGCCATGGTGCCCGGTGCGGTTTGTTCTGGCGTGCTGGATCGCGGAGTTTTGCGGCAGGCGGTCATGGAACAGCCAGACCTCCTACCTCGGCTGGAGGCGCTTATTCACCCGCATGTGCGCCGGGCGCGGGCGCGTTTTCTGGCGTTCTGGCGCGCTCGTGGCGCGCGTTGGGTTGTGCTGGATATTCCGCTACTGTTTGAAACCGGCATGCAGCGCCAGTGTGATCATGTGTTGGTGGTATCCGCCCCACGTTGGGTGCAGGCGCGCAGGGTGGCGGCGCGGCGCGGCATGACACAGGCGGAAGCGCGTGCCCTTATGGCGCGGCAGACGCCCGATGCCCTGCGGGTGCGCGGTGCGGATACGGTGCTGCGCACGGGCCGCTCCATGAAGGAAACCCGGCGTCAGGTGCGCCGCTTTGTCAGGATGTTGCGCGTATGAAGCGTTCAGTGCTGTTCGATACGGAAACCACCGGGCTGGACCCGGCCACGGGCGACCGCGTGATAGAAATTGCGGCACTGGAACTGGTGGGCGATCTGCCCACAGGTCGCGCCTTCCACGTGCTGCTCGACCCCCAGCGCGATGTGCCGGAGGAAGCCTCGCGCGTGCATGGTTTTACGATTGATGACCTGCGCGGCAAGCCCCTGTTTGCCGACAAGGCGGCGGAGTTTCTCGAGTTTATTGGTGAGGACCCGCTGATAGCCCATAACGCACGGTTTGACTTTGGCTTTCTCAATGCCGAGCTGAAGCGCGCGGGGCGTCAGCCGCTGGACATGGCGCGCATGGTGGATACGCTGGACATGGCGCGGGCGCGTTTTCCCGGCATGCCCAACAGCCTTGATGCGCTGTGCCGCCGCTTTGGTGTCGATCTGTCAGCCCGAACAACCCATAACGCCCTGCTGGACTGCAAGCTGCTGGCGGAAGTTTATGTGGAGCTTATGGGGGGGCGGCAGCACGGCCTTGGCCTTATGGCCAACGGCACGGAAGCCCCGGCCGTGCAGTATGAGGCACCGGTGGAGCGGCGGAGTATCCGTATCTGCCCCACACCGGCGGAATTGGAAAAACATGCGGCGTTTGTTGAAAAACTGAAAGAACCTGTCTGGAATAGCTGAGGTGCGGTTTTTCGCGCCAGTGCGTTATGACCGGACGGCCCGTGCTGGAAAAAGGCTTTGCAGGGCATGGTGGCTATGCCATGCTTGACCGGCGAGCGAATGAAAATACAAGATTGTTCCGTTATTTGTACGAACTGGCTGCTCCTGTAAGGGAGGGTGTGCATGGTGCGGGCGACAAGGCCGAGATTGTAAGATCCGGCGCAGGACAGGGGGCTTAATCTGATGCGTTCAGCATATTGGCGTTCCGTTGTGGCCGTGGCCCTGTGCAGTGCGAGCATCGCACCCGCCATGGCGGAGCAGGTACTGGGGCCGGTTTCGGGTGAGGTGAAATTCATCTCCCATTCGGCCGATCTCGGGGTGGGCTATACATGGGGCAAAGGCGTGCTGACCTATGCTGGCAAACAGTATCCGTTTGAAGTGAGCGGGGCTTCGGCGGCGGCTATCGGTTTTTCCTCGGGCGACAGCATAGGCAAGGTCTACAACCTTCAGCGGGTTGAGGATTTCGAGGGCACGTACTGGGCTCTTTCGGGTGAGGCCACCATCGGGCAGGGCGTTTCAGGCTCCCTGATGGAAAATAACGATGGCGTTCGTATCCGTCTGGAAGAAAACCGCACGGGCGGACGGCTGGCGGCTTCTCCCTCGCGGTTGAGCATCCGCTTTATCAAGCCGAACAAAACAGCCCAAACGCCCAAAACCCCTTCCTGATCGGCTGGGGTTTTACCCCCGCCTTTTCAGGCCTCTATCAGCGTCAGGCCCCAATGAATGGTGCGCTGCGTTGTGGACGCGGCGGGTGCTGCGGGGGCATGCGCTAGTTTCGGGCGCTGCGGAATTTCTGTTGAAGGCGCATCCGGCTCAGGGGCCTGTTCCGGCGGCGTTGTTGCGATTTCCGCACTGTTGATGTCCACGCTTTCCGTGCCGGGCAAGGTGTCGTTGGCTTCGTCTTCTGCATTCTGCCGGGTGGAAAGGTCTTGCGCGTTTTCGTCCTCGGTGGTGGTGCTCTCGGTTGGGGAGAGTGTCTCCTCTGCGGGAGTAGGCGCGGTTTCGGTGCGGGCGGTCAGCACAATCTGGCGCGAGGGCTCAACTGTGCCCCGGCCCAGATAAACACTGTCTTCCACCGTTATTTCGGCATCGGACTGGAACAGCCAGGTTTCTTCCGCCGTGTTCAGGCGCAGGCCTTCAGGGGTTTCTTCCAGCGTGACGGAAGGATGGAGGTGAAAGCGGATCAGGCTCGGGGTTGGCTTTTCACAGGGGCCGAAATGTTCCTCGCCCCGCAGGGTGTGGCCTTCGCGGCCCAGATAGAGCTTGCGGCTGTAAACCCCGCCACCCTGACGGGCATAGCCATCATGTGACATGTCCAGCCAGTGTGCCCCTTCATGTGTCGCATGCGCACGGCTAACCTGAGGGATATGGCTGAGCGTACCATCGGCCTCGACAGTCAGTGGTTGCAGGCCGGGCGCTTCCAGAACGGAATGGGCGGCCGGGTAGCGTAGTGCCTGTGTCCAGCCCTTGCGGGTGCTGGAGCCACAATTGACGATCAGCCTCTGCTTGCCCGATGAAAATTCGAAAGACAGCATGCCTGCATGTGCCATTTCGGAATGGGCGACCGGGGCCGCACTATCGGCCAGTAGCATGGCACGCCCGCTGGTCATGCGGGTAAAGCCACTATCATACAGGCTGGCAGCGACTACACGGGTGCGGCAGGCCCGGTTGAGCACGAGTTCAAGAAACGCGCTATCGCGTTCAAGGCTACCGTTGAACAGCGCCAGACGGCCATCGCCATGGCGCATGGCGCGCAGTACGGGGGCCGCGCGGTTGGCTGCATCGAGCAAGGTTGTGGGCTGGGGGTGGCGGGCTGTCTGGAAAATGGCGAGCATTTCCGCCAGTTCCCGCACGCTCTGGAACTGGTCTTCCGGGCTGCGGCTGACATGGCTACCATCGGGGTGGAACTGCTCGGCCAGCACGCCATCGAGCAGGCGCAGGAAGCGTTCAAGAAACTCCGGGTAGTCCGGCATGACTACGCCCACGGCCAGCAGGCCCTTGAGGGCGGAGAGTGCGCGCCAGCCCGAGATCGCCTCGGGCATCAGGGCAGCAATGGAGCGCGCCTCCATAATCAGTGCCGTCATCAGGTTCTGGCGGAACCTGTCATCCGCGCTGGCGGCAAAAAATTCATAACAGCCCAGCCACGAGGCCAGCCGCATGCCGGTTACGGCAGGGTCTGACAGGGTGCGCTCCATCGGGGGAATGCGCATCCAGTGCGAAACCAGCGTGCGCGCACGGATACGGGCGGATTCAGCCCCTAGTTCGCGCAGGTCTCGTAGCCAGGTAAAACCTTGCAGCCAGCGGCAATAGGCTTCGGGCCAGTCTGGCGCGTCCCACTGGCCGGGTTGGAGCTGGCGGGCTACGCCGTCATGACTGGTCTGGTTACGAACAAGCCGTTCACCCGCAAGGGCATCGCCGGGCCACAGGTCGCGCAGCATAAGGGCCGGGGCATCCGGCACGCGGGCAAAGCCGCCACGGGGGTTGCGCAGCGCGTAGGAGAGGCGTGTTCCTTGTGTCCATCGGCGCAGCGACATGGGCGGATCAGCACTCCTGAGGGCTGGCGGCGGGGTGCGGCCCGACCGGGCGAGCCATGTGTTCGGGTCTGCTCAAAGATTACAATGCAGTAAGCCGCTTTGGCTAGTCTGGATTATGACTGGAATTTTATACACCTCTGAGAGCCGAGATAGCGGCGGCATAATCAGGCCTGCCGTAAACGGCGCTGCCCGCGATTAGCACATCGGCCCCTGCCTGTATGGCCAGCGGTGCAGTGGTGGGGTCTATGCCGCCATCGACAGCCAGATGAATGGCGCGCCCGCTTTGCGTGATCATGTCGCGCAACTGCGTGATCTTGGGCAACTGGCTGGCCAGAAATTTCTGGCCGCCAAAACCGGGATTGACGGTCATGACCAGAATGACATCCACCAGATCCATCACCTCGGCAATGGCGCTGGCCGGGGTGGCAGGGCACAGGACGATACCGGGTTTGGCGCCAAGGTCTCGTATGCGCTGGAGCGAGCGGTGCGTGTGTGGCCCGGCCTCGATATGGATCAGGATCTGATCGGCCCCGGCCTGAGCAAAGGCTTCCAGATACGGGTCAACCGGTGCGATCATCAGATGCACATCGAACGGGATGTCCGTGCAGGGGCGCAGGGCCTTCACGACTGCCGGGCCAAAGGAAATATTGGGCACGAAATGCCCATCCATGACATCAAGGTGCAGCCAGTCGGCCCCGGCGGCGGCTATGGCGCGTGTTTCCTCGCCCAGTCGGGTAAAATCCGCAGCCAGCAGGCTGGGGGCGATCAGGGTGCGGGGCGCAGGTGTCATGGTCTGTTTGTTCCGTAATCCCACAGGGTGATGTGTGGCCATGTGGCGTTATGCCGGGCGGATGAAACGGGCCGCAAAGAAGCCGTCCATACCACCCAGATCAGGCCAGAATCCCGGATGCGTGCGCAGCCAGCCTTCGGGGGTCAGGGCTTCGGGGAGCATGGACAGCTCATCGGGGGTGAAGGGGGTCGGTACCAGCCCCATGGCCTGTGCCGCGCGGGCGCGGGCAGGGCCTTCTTCTTCCTGCAAGGAGCATACGGCATAAATCAGGCGGCCACCGGGGCGCAGCATGTCGCGCGCGGCGGCCAGAAGGCGATCCTGTGCAGCGGTCAGGGCTGTCAGGTCACGCGGGCGCTTGACCCAGAGCACATCGGGGTGGCGGCGCGCCGTGCCGGTGGCCGAGCAGGGGGCATCAAGCAGGATGGCGTCCAGCGGGGCATCGGGCTGCCATGTGCAGGCATCGGCCTGCACGGTGTTCACGGACAGGCCTAGTCGCTCCAGATTTTCCTGTAGCCGGGCCATGCGTGCGGGGTTGTTTTCAATAGCCGTGACCTGCGCGCCTGTTACGGCAAGCTGGGCGGTTTTGCCGCCGGGGGCCGCACACAGGTCAGCCACTTTTTCACCTTCGTGCACTGCCAGCAGGCGGGCGGGCAGGGTGGCGGCGGCATCCTGCACCCAAAAGGCCCCCTGCTCGTATCCGGCCAGATCCACCACGCGCGTACCGGCAGGGTAGCGCCATGAACCATTGGGCAGCAGCAGGCCGCCTTCAGGGGCTGCGGCACCGGGGCGCAGCGTGATGTCCAGCGATGCTTCGGTGCTGATCCCTGCCGCTATAGTGCGGGGCACACCGGCACCAAGGCCAGACCATGAACTCCACAGCCATGCGGGAATATCGAGCCGGGGTTGATCCAGCCCGTCCAGAACGCTGGCACCGCTTCCCGCGATCTTGCGCAGCACGGCATTGGCCAGTCCGGCAAAGGGGGCCAGCCCGCGCCTGCGGAGCAGGTCTACCGTGGTGCCTACGGCGGCATGGGGTGGTGTTTCAAGGAACAGGAGCTGTGCGGCCCCCAACATCAGGGCTGCGCGCACGGGTTCGGGCGGTTCCTTGCGCAGGAAAGGTTCCAGCACGGCGCGCAGCGTGCCCATATGGCGCAGGGTTGCCGCCGCCAGACGGTGTGCCGCCGCGCGGTCACGCGGTTCGGCCTCATGGGTCTGTGCCGAGCGTGCCAGACTGGTTTCCAGCATGCGGCGATGTTCCACCACGCCACACAGGATATCGAAGGCGATATCGCGCGTGGGGTCCGCTGCCGGGGCAGGCATGGGGCGTTTGCTGCGTGGGCGGGCGCGGGCAGGGCGAGGGGAGGATGTCATGAAAATTCAAACCGTGGCTGTAAGCGGGGCGCGCCCGAACACAAGCGCGCGGTAGAACGGAGGGCGGAGCAAGGCAGGCCCACCGGGTTGGGGTGGGGCTGGTGGTGGTCAGCCCACGACAAGGGCGTGCGCGCCGTTGGGTGCGGGTCTGGCACCCGTCAGGAAATGACGCAGCACACGCGGGTAAAGGGCGTGTTCCTGCTCCAGTACGCGCGCGGCCAGTGTATCGGCGGTGTCATCATCCAGCACGGGCACGGCGGCCTGACCCAGCACGGGGCCTTCGTCCATGCCTTCGGTTACGATATGAACCGTGCAGCCATGGATGCGCATACCGGCCTCCAAGGCGCGTTCATGGGTATGCAGCCCTGCAAAGGACGGCAGCAGGCTGGGGTGGATATTGAGCATGCGCCCCGCCCAGCAGGTGGTCAGGTAGGGGGTGAGCAGGCGCATGTAGCCCGCCAGGCACACGGTCTCGGCCCCGGCTTCAAGCAGGGCGGCGTGCACGGCACGTTCATGGGCCTCGCGGTCACGCCCGAAGGGGCGATGATCGACTGCTTTGGTCGGCAGGCCCGCCTCCCGCGCCATGTCCAGCCCCGGTGCATCGGGGTTGTTGCTCAGCACAAGGCAGATACGGGCGGGAAAATCCGGGTTCTGGGCCGCGCGGATCAGCGCCGTGGCATTGCTGCCCCGGCCGCTGAGCAGAATGGCGACAGAGGATTTGGGCGTGGTCATGCCGCGCGGAAATCCGGGCTGGCCTGCATGATCAGGTCCGGCTTGGCCGAAGCTTCGGCTGCCTGTGCCACATGGCCGATCACGCTCGGGGTTTCACCCATTTCACGCAGGATTTCGAGCACCTTGTCCGGCTCGGGGGTGATCAGCACCATGCCCACGCCACAGTTGAACACGCGCAGCATTTCATCGGACTGCACATTGCCGGTGCGGGCCAGCCAGCGGAACACGGGCGGAATCGGCCACTCCTGATCAATCACCGCGTTCAGCCCGTCAGGCAGGACGCGGGGCAGGTTGCCGGGCAGACCACCGCCGGTAATATGCGCCGCTCCATGCAGCAGGCCCGCGCGGTGGAGTGCCAGAACCTGTTTGACATACAGGCGCGTGGGTTCAAGGAACGCCTCGCCCAGTGTCTGACCGGGAGCAAAGGCGGCGGGGTCGGTCCATGCCAGATGTGCGTCTGTCACGATCCGGCGCACCAGCGAGAAACCGTTGGAATGCACACCGGAGGAGGAAAGGGCGATCAGCGTATCGCCCGCGGCAATACCTGCGGGCAGCAGGGCGCTGCGTTCGGCCGCACCGACGGAAAAACCGGCCAGATCATAATGCCCATCGGCGTACATGCCGGGCATTTCGGCGGTTTCGCCCCCGACCAGTGCACAGCCCGAAAGTGCGCAGCCCTGCGCAATGCCCTTGACCACCTTGGCAGCACTGGTGACGGACAGCCGCCCCGTGGCGAAGTAATCAAGGAAGAAGAGCGGCTCGGCCCCCTGAACGATCAGGTCGTTCACGCACATGGCAACAAGGTCGATCCCGACGGTTTCATGCAGGTCGTTATCGATGGCCACGGTCAGCTTGGTGCCAACACCATCTGTGCACGAAACCAGCACCGGGTCCTGAAAGCCTGCGGCCTTGAGGTCGAACAGAGCACCAAAACCGCCCAGTCCGCCCATGGTGCCGGGTCGGTCCGTGGCCTTGGCTGCCGGGCGGATGGCGTCAACAAGCGCTTCGCCTGCTTCGATGTCCACGCCGGAATCACGGTAGGTAAGTCCGGAGGAAGGGGGGCGAGGAGAAGACGTCATGACGGATACGCTCTTGGTCTGAATGAATATGGGGTCGATGTTGGAACCGTGGTGAGTTAGGATTCCCGCGAACAGTCTTTACGGCAGGAGAAGCGGCGCGCAAAGCGGCATGACACGGATTGATGAAACAAACAGGGCCTTTTCCGCCCCGAATGATGCGGAATTGGGTGTGGCGGACACGTCTGGCGGGCAGATTGCCCTGCCTTTTGCCCACCGCCCCCGATTCGGACGAACTGATTTCGTGGCCGCTCCCTCCAACGCCGCCGCAAGGGCATGGGTGCTGGATACGGAGGCCGTTACCCGTTGGCCGGAGGGCCGCATGGCCCTGTGGGGGGCTGGCGGCACGGGCAAGACGCACCTGCTGTCGGTCTGGGCCGGGCGTTATGGCGCGCCGGTGATCGATGGAGCTCGGCTGAACGAAAGTGCCGTGGTCGATCTGTTTCATGATGGTGGGTTCCGCGCTGTGGCGCTGGATAATGCCGATGCCACCACCCGTGAGCAGGACCTGCTGCATCTTGTCAATCTGGCGCGTGAGCGGCGCATGTCGCTGCTGATGGTTGCCCGTCAGCCGCCCTCGCGCTGGCCTGTGGCATTGCCTGACCTGCTCAGCCGCCTGCGCGCTACGGCCTCCGTGCCCATGGGCGAGGCGGAGGAAGACCTGCTGCACCGCCTGCTTCTGCGGCTTGTGGCCGAGCGCCAGCTTGTCATGGGCCCACAGGTGACAGACTGGCTGCTGCGCCGCCTGCCCAGACGAGCCAGTGCCGTGCGGGATTATGTGGCGCTGCTTGATCAGGCTGTCATGGTGTCGGGCGGGCGGATTACCCGCACGCTGGCCGCAGCCGCTCTGGAAAAGCTGCTGAACGGGGAGGATGAGGGCGGCGAGTAAGCCGTAAGTCTGACGCGCATCAGTTGATTGCAGTTTCATGACATTACAGCTTTATGCCGATCTGGTGAACTTCCCCGCTTCGCCGCGATTGCGTTATGCTCGACGGTGAGAGTGAGCATGCAGGCAGGTTTCCGTAGGCGTTGAGCGCCCACGGAACGTGCTCATGCGACAGGAGGAAGGGAGAAGAGCTTAAATGACGACGCAGGACGAAAAGCCGCAACGGAGCGTCAAGGCCGCGCCTTCCACCACCACGCCTCGGAGCCGTGGGGCGGCCCGGAGCACGGCAGCGCGTGCTACAGGAACCCGGCGGAGCACTGCCGCCAAGGCCGGTGGGGAGGGCGAAAAAACACCCCGCGTGCCCGCGACCCGCAGCCGCAAGACGGCTGAACGGCATATTACCTTGGATTCGCCCGAGCGCTTCATCAACCGCGAACTGTCCTGGTTGGATTTTAACCAGCGCGTGGTGGACGAGGCCGATAACGCCCGCAACCCGCTGCTAGAGCGGCTGCGTTTTCTATCCATCAGCGCCAGTAACCTCGATGAGTTCTATTCTGTCCGCATTGCCGGGCTGGTGGGGCAAGTGCGCGAAGGGCTGACAGCCCTTTCGCCCGATGGGCGCACACCTGCCCAGCAGCTTGAGGCGGTGCGTGAGCGCACGGCGCGGCTGTTGCGCGAACAGCAGAGAATATGGACAGAACTGCGCCAGCTTCTGGCCGGAGCCGGGGTTACTCTGTG
Source organism: Acetobacter papayae (assembly GCF_047721125.1). Lineage (NCBI taxonomy): Bacteria > Pseudomonadati > Pseudomonadota > Alphaproteobacteria > Acetobacterales > Acetobacteraceae > Acetobacter > Acetobacter papayae. The sequence continues at coordinate 11,482 of NZ_JBDNWF010000014.1, forward strand.
CGAGACGGCTGACCTGAACGAGGCAGACCGTGAATGGCTGGAAAAAACCTTCACCGACCGCATTTTCCCGGTTCTGACACCGCTGGCGGTTGACCCCGCGCACCCTCTGCCTTTCATCCCCAATATGGGGCTGGCGCTGGGCCTGCGCCTGCTTTACGCGCAAACAGGGCTGTTCGCCATGAATGCCCTTATTCTGCTGCCCGCCCAGATCGAGCGTTTTATCCGCTTGCCGGTTTCCACCCTGCAGGCACCGGGCGAGGCACCGGCCATCCGGTTTATCAGGCTTGAAGACCTGATTACCCTGTTCATCGACCGGCTGTTCGCCGGGCTGAGCGTGGGTGAGAGCGGCGTGCTGCGGGTTGTGCGCGATACGGATGTGGAGTTCGAGGACGAGGCCGAGGATCTGGTGCGGTCTTACGAAACCGCACTCAAGCAGCGGCGGCGCGGGGTGGTGATCCATCTCGACATGGAAAAGCGCATGCCCGCCGAACTGGCGGCTTCCATCGCCTCCGACCTTGACCTGCCGCCAGAGGAAATAGCCGTACATTCGGGCATGATCGGTGTTGTCGATCTGCGGCAGATGATTGTGGATGACAGGCCGGACCTGCTGTTCGCACCCTATACGCCGCGTTTTCCCGAGCGGATTATCGATTTCAATGGCGACTGCTTTGCCGCTATCCGCGCCAAGGACCTGCTGGTGCACCACCCGTTCGAAAGTTTCGATGTGGTGGTGCAGTTCCTGCGGCAAGCGGCACTCGATCCCAACGTGATCGCTATCAAGCAGACACTCTACCGGACCTCGCGGGATTCCCCCATCGTCAAGGCGCTGATCGAGGCGGCGGAGGCGGGCAAGTCCGTAACCGCCATGGTGGAGTTGCGTGCCCGTTTTGATGAGGAGGCGAATATCCGCCTTGCCCGTGCGCTGGAAGCAGCGGGGGTGCAGGTGGTGTTCGGTTTTGCCGAACTCAAGACCCACGCCAAGCTCAGTCTGGTGGTGCGGCGCGAAGGAGCGCAGGTGCGGTCTTACGCGCATTTTGGCACGGGTAATTACCACCCCATTACCGCGCGTATTTATACCGATCTGTCCTTTTTCACCTGCAACCCGGCCTTTGCGCGGGATTCCGCCCGGCTGTTCAACTACGTGACCGGCTACGCCATGCCCGCCCAGATGGAAGAGCTGGCGTTTGCCCCCATGACCATCCGCAAGACGCTGATGCAGTTGATCGAGGATGAAATCGAGCATGTCCGTGCGGGCAGGCCCGGTACCATCTGGCTGAAAATGAACGCGCTGGTGGACCCCGAACTGATCGATTGCCTGTATCGCGCCTCTCAGGCGGGGGTGCGCATTGTGGGGGTGATACGGGGTATCTGCTGCCTGCGGCCCGGCGTGCCGGGGCTTTCAGAGACAATCCGTATCAAATCCGTGGTGGGGCGTTTTCTGGAACATGCGCGGGTGTTCGTGTTCGGCAATGGCTACCGCCTGCCGTCGCGTCAGGCGCGTGTCTATATTTCCTCCGCAGACTGGATGACCCGCAACATGGACTGGCGGGTAGAAAGCATGGTGCCCATTACCAATTCCACCGTGCACGCGCAGGTGCTTGACCAGATCATGATGGCCAATATCCGCGATAACCTTCAGTCGTGGATACTGGAGCAGAACGGTGTATGGCGGCGTCTGACACCGGGTAACCGACCATTTTCTGCTCATGACTGGTTCATGACGCATCCTTCGCTATCCGGGCGGGGGTCGGCGGCGCATGAACGGCCATTGCACCCGCCTGCGGGCCTGCCACCGGGGCAGGAACTGCTGATTGATGTCTGATCTGGTGCGGTGCCGGGGCACGGCTCCCGTGTGGTGGGGGCTTGCCGCACGGGGTGTTTTTCTGTCATGCCGCTTCGGGTGAGGGGAGACTTTATGCAGCGTCGCTCAGCGGTTGTGGACCTTGGGTCCAATTCGGTCCGGCTTGTCGTGTTTGAAGGGGCATCGCGTAACCCGATGCCAATTTTCAACGAAAAAGCCGTGTTGCGCCTCGGTCGGGGTCTGACGGAAACAGGGCGGCTGAATGACGATGGCGTGGCCATGGCGCAGGGTGTCGTCAGCCGGTTTTACGCCATTGCCCGCGCCATGCAGGCCGACCCGTTTGAAATTCTGGCCACAGCCGCCGTGCGTGATGCGGCTAACGGCCCGGCTTTTGTGGACATGCTGCGCAGCAGCATGCCGGGCGTGTCCATCAGGATTTTGTCGGGTGAGGAAGAGGCGGATCACTCCGCTATCGGGGTCATGTGCGGCATTCCCGGTGCGTCCGGGTTGGTGGCAGACGTGGGGGGCGGTTCGCTTGAGCTGATCAACCTTGCGGCAGATGGTCGCCACCATGCCACAACCCTGCCGTTGGGCATGATCCGTCTGGCAGACAGGGCGGGGGGAGACCTCGAAAAAGCCCGCATGCTGGCAGATGCCGATATTGATGGCGTCAAATGGCTGTCCGGCATGCAGGGGGGAACGCTCTACCTTGTGGGCGGGGCCTTCCGGGCTCTGGCGCGGCTGCATATCGCGCGCACGCAATATCCGCTCAATATTGTGCATTACTATACGCTGGACACGCAGGAAGCGCGTGAGATGACCGGCTGGCTACAAAACAGTTCGCGCCGCAGCCTTGAGCGCCTGCCCGGCGCCCCGCGTAAACGGCTGGATGATATTCCTTTCGCCGCAACGGTTCTGCGGCGGCTCATGCGTAAAGTCATGCCTGAAAAGGTGGTGTTCTGCGTCGATGGCCTGCGTGAAGGCTGGTACATGCTCAACGTTGCCTCGGAACAGCTTGAGCAGGACCCGATGGATATCGTGGCGCGCACGATGTGCGAGCGTTTCGGGCGTAGCAACACGCTGCCTGCCGTACTGCTGAACTGGACACAGGGCGTATTGCCGCAGGAAAGCGAAACAGCCTGCCGCCTGCGGCATATCGCCTGTTACTTGTCCGATATTGGTAGCCATGATCACCCGGAATACCGGGCAGAGCAGACATACTGGCGGGTTCTGCGCGTGCAGGGAGCGGGGTTTGACCATCAGGCACGGGCATGGTTGGCACTGGCGCTGGCTATGCGGTACGCGGCGGATGTGAACATGCCCTGTCTTGCTACCTCGCGGCAGCTTTTGTCTGACGGGCAGTGGAAAGAGGCCATGGCTCTTGGGCTTGCGCTGCGTCTGGCCTATTCGCTCTCAGGCGGGGCGGAATCCCTGCTCGAAGGCACATCGCTCGCCTGGCAGGATGGCGAACTGGTGCTTACGCTCACCTCGGCACGGGTGGCGGTCAAGGGCGAAAGTGTCCGCCGCGGGCTTGAGCGCCTCGGGCAGGCGCTGGGTGCTCCCACACGCTTTGCGCTAGACCTCGCCCACTGAAAATACGGAGCGGGCGTGCCGGGCAGGCACGCTCCCTACTGTATCTGGGGGTGGACAACCCCAGCCCGGGCGGGCACATTACAAGAACGATACCGCGTCTGGTGCCCTAACCGGTGCCGCCCGCGGGCCGCGCCCCCTGTGACATTCAGGCGGGTTAGCGCGTGTCACCGGCAACAGGCAGTGGAAACCGTTGCGTGTCTTCTGAAGAAATCATTGACCCGACCGCCCAGAACGAAGCCAGCATGCGTAAGGCGCTGCTGCATCTGGCGCTGCCGTTTGCCCTGACCATTCTGGCTGTGGGCGCTATTGCCTGGGTTGGCCTGAGTTCGTACCGCACCACGCGTGAAGGCGTTGTCCGCCTGACACAGGAACTGGTCGAGGCGGTGCAGAGCTATATCGTGCAGGAGGTGGCGGATTACATTATGCCCGCCGCCGCAGGCAACCTGATTGCCAGTGGCATGATAGAACACGCGCCCGTGCAGGTGCAGGATAAGGTGTTCTATTCCTACGCGGGCACCATGCTGCGCAAAATTCCGCAGTTGCAGTCTTTCTATCTGGGGGGGGAGGATGGCAGCATGCGGCTGGTTACGCGCTCATCCGACCCGGACCTGCTGGACCATGAAGTGCTGATCGTCAAAAACGGCCATCAGTATTTCCATCACGAGCTGTATAACCAGCAAGGCCAACAGGTCTCTCAATATGATGAAGATGCAGGAACCTATAACCTGCATACAAGGCCATGGTTTACCAGCACCAAAGGGAGCAGCGACATAAAATGGACGCAGCCCTATCTGTTCGCTTCCAGCAAGCAGTTTGTCATGACCAGTTCCCTGCGTTTCAAGGGAGCGGATGGTAATGAGCTGGTATTTGCAACCAATATTTCGCTTAACGAACTAAGCAGCTATCTGGACCATATTAAAATCGGCCAGACCGGCAGCGCCATGATTGTGGATTCACAGGGCCGGATCATGGCGGGGCGCAATCTCGACCAGAAAGCCCGTGCCGCGAACTGGAACCCCGATAACATGCGCATAGACCCCAAGGATGAACCCGTGTTCGCCCTTGGTTACGATCATTACCGCGTGCGGGGCTTTGGCGTACACAGCGTCACATGGAACGGGCGGCGCTATATCGTCATGGCATCGGAACTGCCGCGTTATTCGCAGGGGTGGGTGCTGCTGATTGCCGTGCCGGAAAAGGATATGGCGAGCTTTGCCCACCAGAGCAGCCGCCAGAGCCTTCAGTTCGCGGGGATTATCATCGTCTTTTCCACATTGCTGGGTGGGCTGTTCATCCGTCAGGTGCGCCGGACAGATCGGGGCACGCGGGCTTTGCAGCGCCACAACCAGCAGGTGGAACAAGAAAGTGCTGCAGCCCGTCAGGTCGCTGTATCACCCGGCCTGTTCGACCCCACGATCGAACCGCTGGTCCTGACCGAACAGCTTGCCGTGGTCACCGATAGCCGCCGGGCCAGCCTGTGGCGCTTCCTGCATGATGGCGCGGCCCTAGTGTGCGAGGATTCCTACGACCACCAGCAGGATACCCATACCGGCGGGTTTGAAATGGGCCGGGCCGAACTGGGCAGCTTTTTCAGCGCGATTGATGAAGGTACGAGCTTTACCGTTGTCAACGCCGCAGCCGATGAGCGCACAAACCGGTTCGAGCGTCTGGTCATGCGTGAAATCGGCACCTCCATGCTCGGGGTGTTTCCCGTGCATGGCCCGCGCGGCATAGAAGGCATGGTGGCGCTGGAAAACCCGAGACTGCTCGGGCAGCAGCAGTATTTTGTGGATATCATGGCCGCTATTGCGGGCATGCGTTTCGCGGCTACGCGCAGTAGTGAAAAAGACCCGACCCAGCAGAAAAACCCGCTTGTGGCGCAGCCCCGCAAGGTGCTGCCGCCTTTGCTGACCGATAACATGCTCATGCATGCGGCAGGCATGGAGGGGCTGAGTGGAGCCAATGTTTATAGTGCCGTAGCGGTGCTGATCATTTCCTTCACCGACCCTGAAGTGGAAGGCGCTCAGGAAACCGAGGCCCTGATTTCACTGATCGACCAGCTTGCTACCCATGTGCAGAGCATAGCGCTGGAGCAGCAGTTGTTTGCGGTGGAAGTCGCGGGGCACCGTATGATCTGCATGGCAGGATGTGGCGCGGAAGAAGACCCGACAGCCCTAACCAGGCTGGCCGATGCGGCGCTGAAAATGCGCGAGACCTTCATGGGGGCTCTGGCTGCGGTGGATCTGGAGCCTGTCTTTACCATGGGTATGGATTACGGCCCGGCCTTTGGCGGGCTGGTGGGGCAGGAGCCACAGGTGTTCAACCTGTGGGGGCAGACCGTCTCACTGGCCGAGCTGATGTCCGAAGGCGCGTCAGACCCCGGTGTCATTCAGGTGACGGAACGCGTTTACGCTGCCCTGCGTGACCGCTACCTGTTCCGTAGCCGTGGCACTTTCTTCACCCCGCATCTGGGCCTTGGCCGGGCCTATACGCTGGCAGCTAGCCGATGACGGAACAACCGGACACAACACCGGGCGGGCTTCCCTCCCCCGAGGAAATGCAGGACCCCAATGACCCCATTCTGGCCGGCCGGCCGGGGGTTTCGCACCGGCGGTTTGACTCGCTGCTGGGCTGGAGCCGCAACCGGCTGGGGTGGCTGGGCTGGCTGACACGGCGGCAGGCGCGGTTTCTGCTGATTATGCTCGGGGCTTCCTGGGGTGTGATCTACGAAAGCCTGCGGGCACATTCGTGGCGGCGCACGGTGCGCTACGAATTTATCAGCACCATGAACGACATTATCCGTGGCGGGTTTGTCGCAACCCTGTTTGCCGGTGTGCTGACCGGGGTAGCGGCCGTGTCGCAGGTTATCTACTGGCTGGGTCTGACGGGGCTGGCCACCATGACAGGCTCGATCCTGATCAATGTGGTGGTGCGCGAAATCGCCCCCATTCTGGTGGGTATGCTGCTGTTGGGCCGCAACGGCATGCTGTCCACCACGGAGTTGGGTTTGCTCACCATCGGGGGAGAGGTGCGCTCCATGCAGGCTGTGGGGGTCGATCCCTTTCTGCTACTGGTCATGCCGCGCACGCTGGCTTTTACCGTGGCGGGCTTTACGCTGGGTATCCTGTTCTCCTTCGCGTCTCTGGTGACAGGCTATGTCATGAGCCGCCTGACAGGGGTTATCAGCAGCCCGGTCTGGACTTTTTTCGATAGTGTCGTCACGGCCATGTCGGGGCTGGATTACATCATCATCCCGCTCAAGTTCATTACGGTTGGTTTTGTCGTGGGGCTTGGGGGCTGCCTGACCGGGCTGACCGCAACCCGGCATGACACCCTGCGCTCCCTGCTGCCGCGCGGCTTTTCACGCGGAATGCTGATCGTGATGGTGGTCAGCGTGCTGTTCAGTCTGGATCTGTAGAGCATGGATACCTATACCGCAGGCCCGTTGCTGGAACTGAACAAGGCCGTGCCGTCTTTTGAGGAAAGCGGCCTGCCCCCCCGCCCGATGAGCCTGCGGCTGATGGCGGGCGACTGCTGCGTGGTGGAAGAGCGCGACCCCCAGCGCGCCACAATGTTTGCAGATCTGTGCAGCGGGCTGGTACCACTGGATGCCGGGCAGGTCAGCTTCATGGGGCTGGACTGGACAGAAATGAAAGACCGCCAGCTCAATGCCCTGCGCGGGCGGATAGGGCGCATGAGCAGGCGGCCAAGCTGGCCCGGTTTCGTACCCATGCACCTTGCGATCATGTTACAGCAGTTACATCATACAACCCGCACGCAGGATGACCTGCTGGCAGAGGCCGCGCGTCTGGCCGCGTCCTTTGGCCTGCCGGGCCTGCCGACACAGGCACCGGACAGAATGTCCGAGGCCGATCTGTGCCGGGCAGCCTGTGTGCGGGCTTTTCTGGGCCGGCCCCACCTGCTTTTGCTGGAAGACCCGCTTGAAGGGGGGCCGCAGGAACTGGCCAACCCGTTTCTTGAGGCTCTGACAGAAGCCCGTGACCGGGGGGCCGGTATTATATGGCTCGTGCGCAATGCTGCCGTATGGCAGCGTTATCGCTCGGGTGTCACCGCGACCTGGCGGCTTGCCGATGACGGTCTCGCAGCAGTACGGATGGGATAATGTTCCAGCTCCGCCTTAAACAGAAAGTCAAACCTCTTGTTTCCATCCGCTATGCGGATGAATGGGTGGGCTTTCTTGTGCTTCTCAGTCTTGTCATTTTCGCGGGCTCCGTGATCGAAGCGGGTGTCCTGCGCGACTGGCTGACCCCGCCCGCCCGCCTGCGGGTGGCGCTGCCTGATTCAGGGGTCGGCGGGCTGACGGTGGGGGGCGATGTGCAGCTTATGGGCGCGCATGCCGGGACAATCCGTTCCATCAAGCTCAATCCTTCGGGCAGCATGTATGCCAATGTTGATCTGGACCCGCAGGTTAAGCCGTTTATCCGGCGCGACAGCACGGCGCTTATCCGCAAACAGTTGATCGTAACTGGTGCGTCCTACCTCGATCTCAGCCGTGGTGCGGGCGAGCCGATGGACTGGAGCTACGCGGTTATCAAGGCCACCCCCGCGCCCAACCCGGCAGACCAGATTACCGCGACATTCGAGAGCATTCAGGGCCAGATTATGCCTGCGCTGGCCAGTGCGCGGCATATGATGGCCGAGCTTGATTCCACCATGACCGACATGCACGCGGGCAAGGGCACGGTTGGACGGCTGATGACCAACGACCAGCTTATCCGTCAGGCGGAGGCCACCATTGCTTCGCTTGATGAGGTCATAACCCGCCTACGGCCGATAGAGCAGCAGATATCGGGTGTGATGAAAAAGACCGACGCCACCATGGCCAATGTGCAGTCGGCCTCGGGCGACCTCAAGGCCGCGACCCCGCATGTCAAGAACATCGCGGGTAATCTGGATGAAAGCATGGCCGATCTGCCAGCCCTGCTCGCGCAGGCGCAGACCACCCTTTACGGGCTGGAAAAGCTGACAGACCAGCTCAGGGGCGCGTGGCTTCTGGGTGGGCATAAGGTGACCCGTCATAATCGTCTGGACCCGGAGCATGTTCAGCCATGAGGAATAACGGTCCCCAATCCGTAGCCAAGGTCGGATGTGTAAAACGGTGGAGCCTGTTGCGCACGGCCCTGCCGCTGGTAGTTCTGCTGCCGCTGGCCGGGTGTGGTGGCGCACAGCCTGAACCGGCGGCGGAGCAGTATGATGTCGCCTTGCAGCAGTTCCTGTCCGCAGGGCGTGATTCCTTCATGCTCGGGCGCTATACGGTAGCGGAAACCCAGTATCGCAAGGCGGCATCACTTGCGTTGCTGCGCGATAGCGCACCGGAAATTGCCGAAAGCGGGTATGATCTGGCGGTGTCCCAGCTCGCGGCGGAGGAACCGGCTCTGGCGCGCGCCACGGCGGACAGGACACGCCGCGCTGTGGCCCTGCGTGGCGGGCATGTCATGCCCTATCTTGATCTGGTGGATGCCGCGGCCTGTTACCGACTGGGCCAGTACGAGCAGGCGCGGGATTTAGCCCTCAGGGCTGCCCAAGGGGCCAGTGCAACATCAGTTCATGGGGCTGCGGGTAGTGCTTCCGCCCTGTTGCTGAACACGCGCGCGGCACTGGTATACGCTCTGGCGGCGGACCAGCAGAATGACACGGCGGCTTTAGCGCGTGTCCCAGCCATGATTGCGATGACAGACCCGCACGCCGCCAAGGCTTTATCGGCCACACAGTCTGTAGCCCTGCGGGCGGATCAGCACGAGATACAGGCTCTTGTGGCCCGGCGGACGAACCCGACAGAAGCATGGAAACAAGCTGAGGAAGCGGCGAACCTGCGCCGTGAGGGCGGGAATTACCATGATATGGCGCGGGCTCTGGCATTGGCGGCCCGCAGTGCCGATGCTGTGGGCCAGAAAGACAAGGCGCAGGCGTTGTGGACGCGCGCAGCCCAGAGTGCGGCTGCACAGGGTGGGGTGGCTAGCCATCTGTCCAGCACGCTGGCGGCCGGTGTGGCGGGGGCAGCAGATTCCATCCGCACCATTACCCCGGACGACGCCAGCGCATGGGCCCGTGCTGCCGGTGGCGTGACACTGCACCCCTTTACCGACGATACGCAGGCTCCCTTACAAACCCCTGACAAGTGATCCCGGTGCCTGAAAGGCAGCGGGGGTCAGACTGCCTTGTAGGGTTTTGAGGCATCCAGAAACACGGCGTTGACTTCCAGTTCGTGTGAAACCACGATCAGGTAGGCAATCGCGCGGGTGAGTTCGATACGCTTGGCGATATTGGGCTCAGTGGTTTCCATGGTGCGCAGGGCAATGGTGGCCTCACGCGCGGCGCGGGCGGTATGGCCGTATAGCCCGGTAAAATTGCTCATCCGCTTCATAACGATTTCAATGGCACGGCGGGCAGCGGGTGGCACCTGATTACGCTTGAGCAGGGCGCGCAGGCGGATGATGTTTAGCCCGATGGTCATGGCCGCCAGTGTGCCCTGTAGGCAGCCTTCAATGGTGGGGGAAGGCGTAGGCCCAGCATGGCGGATCAGACGCGAGAAACGGTCGATATTGCGCCCGATCCACTCGCGGGTTTCGGGTAGAGGTTCGCTTGAGGCCAGTGTGCGGAGGTCGCGCAGGATAGCGCGGCGCATGCGCCAGCGTTCCGCCGCGTTGTTGAAGGGCAGCACCGCGCGGAAGATCAGCACCGCAAAAAACACCCCCAGCAGCACTGCGAGCGTTGAATTGAACCACGCGACCTCGTTCATCCGTCCCTGATTAAGCGGGTGCACGAAGTTGGGCAGCAGTAGCGTGTAGGCGGCCGAGTGCAGGGCTGTGGCCGCGTTACGGGCGGCCAACCCGCCTGCGATCATGGGCAAAGCGAGGCTAGCCACCAGCATTTCGTAATTGGCCTGCGTAGGCAGGACAAAAAAGACCAGAAAGAACGAAACGAAAGCGGCCCATAGACTGCCGACCATGAATTGCGTGGTGGCGACTACCGGGTTTTCACGGGTGGCGAACAGGCCGCAGACAATGGCGACAAACGTAATGAACCCCAGCCCCATGTCCCATGCTGTGCATTCCCAGATCAGCCCGGCACTTGTAATGGCCACGGCGGCCCGCACACCGTTGTAGAGCGCTTCGCGCTTGTCCATGTGGGTGGGCAGGCGGAAATGGAACTGATCGCCTTTTATGAAATGCTGGCTGGCATCATATTCGCGCAGGCCCTGTTCCAGTTCGCCCAGCAGCTCATCCAGCGCATTGTGCAGGATGCGGCCATCAAGCAGGGCGGTAAGCTGGGAGTGGTCGTCCGACGGATCGAAAACGCTGCCGATTTCATGGGTTAGCGCATCCACAATCTGCTGGTGGCACTCGGCGCGTAGCAGTTGCAGATCACGCAGGATCAGGCGGATTGGTTCATCACCATTCAGTCGGGCGGACAGGCCGGACAGGAATTCGCTTACCCGCGCGGAGGTGGCGCGGAAAGCGGGCTGGTCGGTCTGCACATATTGCAGGCGCACAGCCATGCCCAGCCCGCGCGAGAGCAGGACAGACACGGCGGAAAGGGCCGCGCGTGCATGATCCCCCTCGCGCCCGTGGGGGCCCATTTCGATTTCGGAAAACTCGATCTGGTCATTGATCGTGAGAATGGGGCCAAATAGCGTGCGCGAGCGGATCAGGGCTTCCTTGTCGCCCGAAAGCAGGCTGGAAACCGAGGTGGATACGTTGTTGAGCGCCGTACGCAGCTTGTCGCGCATGTTGCGTCGTGCAGTCTGGCCGAGATTATGGGCAAACAGACCGGCCACCGTGCTTTCGCACACAATACCCAGCACGATGTAAGTCGCGCGGGACATGGCGGTCATGAACACGTTTTCAGGGTCGGGGATGGCGCCAAGGGCGATAATACAGGTGGTATAGCCCGCCAGAACCAGCGCATAGGAGCGGAAATTGCGCACCAGCGTCGCCAGTGTACAGCACCCCCCCAGCCATAGCGCCAGAGCAGGAAAGAAAAGCCACGCATGCTGGTTGAAAGCCGAAATCAGGGTGATGGACATCACCACCCCTACGCCGGTGCCCACAAGCCGCCACCGGGCCTTGGAAAGACTTTCCCCGCGTGAGCCCTGCGCCACGATCCACACTGTCATGGGGGCCCATTGCGGGTCATCCAACTCCATCCACAGGGCGATAACGAGAGAGAGTAGGGCAGCGATTGTGCTGCAAACCGCAAACCCGAATGCCGCAGGCGTGGGGGCCAGCAACCATGCAAGCGGCAGCTTGCTCTGGCTGCCGGGGCGACCCAGCGGGCGAAGGGTGCGTAATGAGCCGATCCGGGCGAGCACTAGGGACGAAAGACTGAACACGGCGGCTACTTTGTGTTTTGCGGCGCGGAAAACAAATACAGGGAACTGTACCAGCAAGCCTAGCGCGTCTGTCCGGTTTTTCCTTGTAGGTTCAAACGCATATCAGCTATCGGCGGGCAGGAGAATGTTACGCTTGGCTTCGTAAAAAAAATTTATACGCTCCCTCCAGTCTGCCATACTGCCAGCAAAGGCGCACAGGATGCGCGCCATATGCTCCTCCGCACGATGCGCAGGGTAGGGAAGGGAAGCCGAAATGTCTGATTTCTTTCAGAATATCGTGGGTAAGGTAGGCAGTGCGCTGGGTGTGGATGTGCAGACATTCGTCCAGCAGCAGGTGCAGTCGCTTTTGCAGCCGCAGTCCATTCAGGCGCTGGTTGACCGTGCGGAGCAGGCGGGTCTGGGTGACAAGGTGCGCTCATGGGTCAGCCAGAACAGCAACTTGCCGGTGACACCGGACGAGATTCGTACGATTCTGGGCAGCGATGTCGTGCATGACATGGTACAGAAAACAGGCCTGCCCGCCGATGGCGTGCTGACAGCGCTGGCGCATTGTCTGCCTGCCGCGGTTGATGGCAAAACGCCTGATGGGGTGCTGCCCCCCGCTGCGGACAAGTCGGCCTGAATGGTCGTAAACAGGAGCCGATACACGACATGACACTGGGCGAGCGTATTACCAGCATCGATGCCTGGTTGCTTGATAGGGTTTTTCAGCCGCTGGCAGACCGTCTGCCAGACAGGCTGAGCCCCTTCGATGTGGGTATGAGCCTCCAGCTCGGCTCCATTCTCATGACGGCGGTGGTGATCGCGGGCGTGTTTTTCATGTCCGGTATGACCGCTATTTCAGACATGCTGTATAATGTGCTGGGCTGGGTTCTTTACCTGACCTTCTTTATCGGTACTGCGCGTATGCGGGCGCTGGTCAAGGCGGGGCAGGCTAACCCGTTGCGTTACATGCTGCTGAGCCTGCGGGTGCTGTCCATCGGCTTCATGGTCTTCAAGCTTTATGAAGCCGTGAGTGCGCCTGCGATTTTTTCCATGATTGTGTGGCCAGATGCCTTTGGCGGCGTGGTGTTTGTCATGGGGTTGTATTTCATTTCCTGCCAGCCGCCTTCGCCATGGCGGCGTGCGCGTGAGCAAAGCCACCTGCGGCCTGTTTTCGTGCGGAGCGGTGGCGGCTTCTAAAGCGCGCTCCCGGTCGGGCCAGTGGCCCGACCGGGTTTTTTATATCCGGTTACGGATTATCCTGATCATGTTCACCCTGCGCCACGCGGGCCTGTGCGGCTTCGCGCCATGGGGCATCCTGCGGGGCGGCGTCCAGCGCCTTGCGGAACAGGGCCAGCGCATCGGGGGTGACATGGTGGTGCGCGCGGGTCAGGGCTTCGCCCGTGCGGGCGGCCAGTTCGGCGTCAAACCCCATGTCCAGCGCCTGATTCCAGGCCTGTGCGGCTTCATTATAGTGGTCACGCCCGGCTTCGGCCTGTCCTAGCAGCAGATAGCCCTGCCTGCGGCTTGGATCGGTAGCGGGCAGGGCGGCAATGGCGGAGCGGAGCTGGGCGATAACGGCATCGTCACGCACATCGTGCTGGTGCTGGGCTACCAGCCGGGGGCCAAGCGGCTGGGCGGGCAGCATGGGCGCGCCATTGGTCAGATACAGCGCCACGGCCAGTATGGGAGCCAGCCCGAGAGCCAGCCAGCCCGGCCATGTGGCGCTCTGTTCGCGCGCGGTGGACGGAGCCATGTCGGCCACCAGAATACGGCGCTGGATTTCCAGCACCGCAACGCTGTGCTCCCCCGAGGCAATCAGGCCCACGGTCAAATCGCGGTCGAGTTCTGCAAGCTGGGCATCATGCAGGGCCAGTGCCGTGCTGCGCTCATCGCGGATGGAACGGCTGCGCCGCCACAGGGCCGCCGCTGCGGGGGCCAGGGCAATAAGGCTGAGTAGCGCAATGGAAAGCCAGATCATGTCCTGTCGTCCTCTCCGGTCAGCCGGGCGAGCCGGGCTTTTTCATCATCGCTTAATGGTGGCGGTGGCGGTGCGGCCGCGTGGCGGCGGTAGAAGAAAAATGCTGCCCCACAGCCTAGTAGCAGGGCCAGAACAGGCATGCTCCACAGAAGGATGGTGCCAATAGACAAAGCCGGTTTGAGGCGAATGAAATTGCCATACCGGGTGACCATCCACTGCATGATCTGCTGGTTGCTCTCGCCTTGGGCAACATGCTCACGCACAACGCGGCGCAGGTCGCGGGCCAGTCCGGCGCTGCTGTCCTCAATCGATTCATTCTGGCAGACCAGACAGCGTAACTGCGCGCCAATGGCCTCGGCCCGGGCTTCAGCCCGTGGGTCTGACAGCATTTCGGACGGGTCATCCACGGCAAGGCCATAGAGTGGCACAGCCAGCAGGCAGCAGGCGGCCAGCAGGGCTGCGGCAAAACGGCTGAAAAACCGCTGTGCAGGTTGTGCGTGCCTGTGGGGAGAGGGCAGGGCGCTCATGGGGTTTTCAGCCTTGCGGCCAGCGGCAGGATCGTGCCGCGAATGATGTCTTCTGTCAGCGGGGCTGCGGTGTGCCAGCGAATGACACCGCCCGGCCCGATCAGAAAGGTTTCCGGCACGCCGGACAGCCCCCAGTCCATGCCCGCACGCCCTTCCGGGTCATTACCCAGCCGGGCGAAAGGGTTGCCGGAGTGGCGCAGGAACGCCGCTGCATTCTCGGGCTTGTCCTTGTAGGCTACACCCCAGATTGGCAACTGGTCCTTGAAGGCCATGAGCGTGGGCATTTCCGCCACGCAGGGAATGCACCATGAGGCAAAGAAATTGACCAGAACCGGGCCTTGCAGGGTTTTCAAGTCCTGTGTGCCGAACCCCTGAGCGGGAGCCAGCCCCGGCAGGTTGAAGTCTGGAACGGGGCGGTCCAGCACGGGGGCGTTGATGTCATGCGGGTTGAATGACCCGTGCTGCATGCCCGAGAGCATTTTCCAGAACGCCACGCCCACGGCTCCGGCCCCGGCCAGAGGCAGGGCCATGAGAAGGCGGCGGCGGGTGGTGGAGCCGGACGTGTTCATGATGCAATACCCTGAGTGGAGGAAGCGTGTGGAGCGGCAGCCCTACGCGGCGCGCCCACACGCACCCGGCGGTCTGACAGGGACAGCGCGCCACCAAACGCCATGATCAGCGCGCCCAGCCACATCCACGGTGCCAGCGGGTTGTAATGCAGGCGGAGCACATAGGTCATGTGCCCTTCCGTTCCGTGGCTGTCGCCCAGCACGCCGTACAGATCGGACAGCATGTTGGTGTGAATGGCGACATCGGTTGTGGTCTGGTTCTGGGTATTGAAACTGCGCTTGGAAGGCCGCAGCACGGTTACCACATGCCCGTTCCGGCGGATTTCGATGGTGGCGACCATGGCCGTGTAGTTGGGGCCGGGCTCACTATGCACATCGGTGAGTGTCCACTCATAGCCTGCAAGGTTCTGGGTGGAACCAACCGGCACTTCCACAATCCGGTGCTGGGCCTGCGACATGCCCGCAAGCCCCAGCACGGTAATGGCAACACCCGTATGGGCAATGGCGGTGCCGATAATCGAGCGCGGCAGGCCCCGCAGGCGTTGCAGGCTGGAGCGAAGAGGCGTGCGGAAAAGCTGGATACGTGTTGCGATGTCAGTCGCGCAGCTGACGATGATCCAGATGGCTGCCGCCGCACAGAGCACGGGCAGCACCCCCGCAAGCTGGCGCATGGCCACGCATGCCGCCACTACTGTCAGGCCCGCGGCAAGCCACAGCCGGTTGAGCACCGGCCAGAGCTGCGCACGCTTCCAAGGCAGCATGGGGCCAAACCCCATGAAGATGAACAGCGGCAAAGCAAGGGGAATTGTGGTGGCATCAAAAAACGGCTTGCCCACCGAAATCGTGCGGTCAAACAGCAGCGACATGAAAGGCGGATACATGGTGCCCGTCAGCACGACAGCGCAGAGCGAGCAGAGCAGGATGTTGTTGAGCACCAACGCACCCTCTCGAGAGAGAGGGGCAAACAGCCCGCCCGCCGTGAGCGAAGGCGCGCGATAGGCGAACAGGGCCAGAGAGCCGCCGATAACCAGCCCCAGCAGCCCCAGAATGAAAATGCCGCGTGCGGGATCGTTGGCGAAGGCATGCACGGAGTTGAGAATGCCCGAACGCACGAGGAACGTACCCGAAAGCGAGAAGGAAAACGTGCCGATAGCCAGCAGCACGGTCCAGATTTTCAGCGCCTCGCGCTTTTCCACCACAATGGCGGAATGGATCAGAGCGGTGCCGGTCAGCCATGGAATGAGCGAGGCGTTTTCAACCGGGTCCCAGAACCAGTAACCGCCCCAGCCCAGCACATAATAAGACCACCACGACCCCATGGCGATACCGCAGGTAAGAAAGCACCACGCGGCTACGGCCCACGGGCGCACCCAGCGACCCCATGCAGCATCGACCCGCCCTTCGATCAGGGCCGCAATGGCAAAGGCGAACGGCACGGCAAAACCGACATAGCCGGTGTAGAGAATGGGGGGGTGGAAGGCCAGTCCGGGGTCCTGCAGCAGAGGGTTCATGCCCTGCCCGTCCATGGGGGCGGGCCAGACGCGTGCGAACGGGTCTGACGTGGTCAGGCAGAACAGTTCGAAACCCGTGGCCACAAGGCCCAGAATGGCAATGACCCGCGCACGCAAGGCAGAGGGCAGGTTACGGCCAAAGGCCGCCACCGCCGCGCCGCACAGGCCCAGAATGAGCGCCCAGAGCAGAATGGAGCCTTCATGATTGCCCCATACGCCGGTAATTTTATAGAGCAGCGGCTTGGTGACAGCACTATTGGCCGCGATGTTCTGGACAGAGAAATCATCCGTGACAGCAGCATTGATCAGGCAGGCAAAAGCGGTCACCAGCCCTATCAACTGGCCTATGGCCAGCCCGGGGGCGAGCGCCATCAGGCGTGGGTCGCGCCGGTGCGCGCCAATCAGGGGGAGTATACCCTGTACGGCGGCCAGAACGCAGGCGAGGGCAAGGGCGTAGTGTCCGAGTTCGGGGCTCAGCATGGGAAGGTTCGTCTGTCCTGCGTCTGGTCTAGGGAACCGGCGGCAGGCGCCGGGAGTGAGGAAAGGGGCTTTTGTAGCTACCCCTGAAACGGGCTCAGGGGGCTGGGGTCGCCGGAGAGGGTGATGAGGCCGGAGCCGGAGGTGCTGACGGTGGCTGGGCCGGTGCCGCCAGGTCCTTGCGGGCATCCTGCACGGTCATGCTGTTCCAGCTTGAGGCGCTGGGTGGCGGCCCGAAGCGTGGGTCCCATTTGCCGCTTTTTTTTAGGGCCTCGGCCACTTCCTTGGGCATGTAGGTTTCATCATGCTTGGCCAGCACTTCCGAGGCGGTGAAGTCATGGGCGGAACTAGCCGTGCCAATGGCAACAACACTCTGCCCCTCGCGGAACAGGTCCGGTAGAATGCCTTCGTAATGCACGCTTACGGCAGCCTGACCATCCGTGACATCAAAACTGGCAATCGGGGTTTCGCCCCGGCGTTCGCGGTGGACGGAGCCCGCCACAACCATGCCGCCCAGCTTGACGGTGCGGTCTTTCGGCGGTGGAGAGGATGCAACCTGCGAAGGGGTTACAAAAAACACGATATCCGATGAAAACGCGCGCAGCACCAGTGTTGCCGCCGTGCCAAGGCAGGCCACACAGGCAATGACAAGCCAGAGGCGGCGGGTCTTGCGGGTCATGATGTGTGTGTATCCGTGCTGTGGGGAGCGGTTTCAGGCCGGGTGGCGGGCTGCACGGGCCGCAGGCTGCCGCGTTCCAGCGTAGCCAAGCGGGTGCGTGCCGTTTTCAGCCGCCATGCGGCATTGAAGGCGAGTGTAAGGCTGAGCACAAGAGCCAGCCCGTAACTGGCCGCAATATAGGGCAGGTGGGTCATGCGGCATTTCCCTGATTGCGGCGCGGCGAGGACAGCAGAGCCTGAATGCGGCTTTCCATAACGGCAGCGCGCGTGCGCGCCAGCACCAGTGCGGCAAAACCCAGCGAAATACCCAGTGTGGACAGCCCCAGCGGCCATAGCATGGAGCTGGACATGGTGGGTGCCCCTGTCAGGGTAATGCTGTCGGGCTGGTGCAGGGTGTTCCACCACTGCACGCTGAACTTGATGATAGGCAGGTCAACCGCCCCGGCCAGAGCCAGAATGGCCGCGGCCCGGTAGCCACGCTGCGGATCATCGAAAGCACGGATGAGCGTGATGTGGCCGAGATAGAGAAAAAACAGTACCAGAACAGAGGTCAGCCGTGCATCCCATACCCACCATGTGCCCCACATGGGTTTGCCCCAGAGCGAGCCCGTGGCCAGACACAGTGCTGTAATGCAGGCCCCCACCGGCCCGATTTCCACTGCTGCCAGATCAGCCAGAGGGTGCCGCCAGACAAGCGAGAGCACGGCACACACGGCCAGCCCCGCATACCCGACTGACGCCAGTATGGCGGCGGGCACATGCACATACATAATGCGCACGGAATCCCCCTGCTGCCAGTCCGCCGGAGAGAAAAACAGCCCCCAGCCCAGCCCCAGCAGGGTCAGGGTAATGGCGGGCCATGTCAGCCATGGCTGCAGGCGCGCACCCAGTTTCAGAAACCGGCCGGGATTGGCGTAACGGTGAAAGAAACTGCCGGTGCGCGCGACAAGGGTGGGTGAGGCGCTCAAAAGGGGTCAGCTCCGTGTGTCTGGTTGCTTTGTCTTCAGGTCGTTCTCCTTTCCATATCCGCGCGCCGGGGGAAAGGGGCGAACAAGGGAGACCGTTCAGCTTTCCTTTACAGCATTAAACCGCTCTTGACACGAGACGGGTGTTCATGGGCGTTCTGCCCCAGCAACACAACGGAAGGATAATGCGATGCTGTTTGCCATCATCTGTACGGATCGCCCGGGACTACAGGAACTGCGGGCCGTAACCCGTGCGCAGCATCTGGCTTTTCTGGAAACTTACCGCGCGTCCATTCAGTTTGCAGGGCCTCAGCTTGACCAGCAGGGCAATGCCTGTGGCAGCCTGATCCTGCTGGATGTGCCGGACCGCGAAACCGCTGAAGGCTTTGCCGCAGCAGACCCGTATATGGGCGTTAACCTGTTTGAAAGCGTGGTTATCCGGCCTTTGCGCACGGTGTTCAAAGACGGCAGGCAGGTGGATTGAACCATGTCTTTCTGGCTGGTCAAAAGTGAGCCTGACGCCTTTAGCTGGGACGAGCAGGTGGCCAATGGCGTGGAACCCTGGACGGGTGTGCGCAATTATCAGGCCCGCAAAAATCTGGCCGCCATGAAAGCGGGAGACCGTGCGTTTTTCTACCATTCCAACGTGCAGCGCGCGATTGTGGGTGTGGTCGAGGTGGTGCGCGAAGCCTATCCTGATCCAACCGCTACCGATGGCGCATGGGTTTGTGTGGATGTGCGTACGGTAGGGCCTATGCCCCGGCCTGTTACTCTGGCCGGAATCAAGGCTGACCCTGAACTGGCGGAACTGGCGCTTGTCAGGCAGTCACGCCTGTCTGTCTGCCCGGTTTCGGCGGAACACTGGGCCTATTTATGCACCATGGGGGGCTGGGCCGAACCGGCCTGAGCCTACCCCCGGCACATGGCCGGGGGATTGGTATCACTTTAAAGTGACAGCCTCAGCCCTGTGTTGCAGCACCCCACAACTGGGCTGAACGGTTGCCACTACGGCAATAGGCGAAAATCGGCCCCGGCAGGGTGTTGATGGCTTCCTGCGTTTCGATAATGGCATCGGAAGAAGGAGCCTGACCCGCCCCGACCGGAATGGCGATAAAGGACAGACCGGCTGCCGCCGCGGCCTCACCAATGCTCTGCGCGGAGGGCTGGCCCGGTTCTTCACCATCGGGGCGGTTGCAGATAATGGTTTTGAACCCCGCATCACGGATGGCCGTGATATCCTGCACCGAAATCTGGGGGGAGACGACAAAGTCAGTAGTCAGTCGACGAACGCTCATGCCTGAATATCCTGTAAAACCAAAGAGAGATGGCGGGCGCCGCCCAAGGGGCGGCAGGCCCGGCTACACCTAGCGGTGAATGAAATACATATCCTGATACAGGGCCTGTAAAGCCGCATGGTTGGCAAGGCAGCGGCGCACCAGCATGGCCCGCAGGCTGACAGCCGCCTGATGCATGGTGGGGTCTATGCTCTTGGGGTCAATGGCGGGGTAGTGTTCCATGCAGGCTTTCAGGGTGGGGTTGTTCATGTCCACACCGCTGCGGAGCTTTTCCTTGAGCGCATCATAATACTGTGAAATGGCGGAATCCGAATCCCACCGGGCGAGCGATGTGTCCACCCGGCCGTTATGCGTATAGTACACTACGGTCAGGAAGCCGCTTTCGGGCTGCTGGCCGGGGGCTTTGACCGTCATGTGGCAGGCACGCTGCGAATAGGGCGGAATGTCCAGCGGCGGCGTGGTGGACAGGTCCGACACCGCCATGACAGGGGCACCATTGTCGGGAATGGCGTTGTTCTGCGCATCAGCCCCGGCGGAGGAATGGGCTTTCTGCCAGGCCTGTGAAATCAGCGGCTGATAAACGCCCGAGGGGCTGTAGCGTTCAGGCTGACACAGGCCGGGGTCGGTTCGGGCTTCGGCCAGTGCGGCATCGTAGGCCCTGCGTTCGGGGCTGGCGCAGGCGCTCAGCGCTGCCAGCATGGCCAGCAGGGGCGCGCTCCGCCGCATGGCGCGCGCAAGGCCGCCTTGCGTGGCGGTAAGGGGGGCGGAACGGGATTGAAGGCCAGCCATCGAGGCAACTCCTTGAAAGCAGGGAGGGAAAGAGGGGGTAAGCGCCGGATTCTCCCTTACTGGTGTGTAAGGGCTTGTGGCGTGCGAGACAACGCTGTTCGCCTATGCAGGGTGTCCATGCAGGAGCGTGTTGCGTGGCCTGCGCTGTTTTTCGGGCGGCATGACTGATATGCTGGTTTTTACTTGTTTGGCCGGGCACTTGCGGCCCGGCGCGGAAGGGCGGGAAGAGCACAGATGAGCACAAAGGAAAAGCAGGGTGCCGGGGCAACGGGTAATCCTCTTGGCGGCGCGCTGACCACGCTGGTGCTGAGCGGGCCGGAACTGCACGAACTCGAAACCGCTCTGGCTGAGGTGGAGTCGGGGCGTGGCGTGCTTGTCCGGCTGGCCGATATCATGGGCGGGGCCGTTGGGCATGCCGCGCGTCTGGGCCTGCGCGGTATCGGCATGGCTCCGAATTTTGAGGAAAAACTGCGCGGCCTAGCGGAAACAGCCGTGGCGCGCGCTTTCGATGTAGCGGTGCTGGGCCTGCGTGGCACGGCGGATGTAGAAATGCAGACACCGCGCTGGCGTGTGCCTGCCATGCAGGCGGCGGTAGCGGTATCGGGTGCTGTGGGCGGGTTTGCAGGCCTTGCCGGGCTGGGGCCGGATATCGGCTTTACCACCCTGACCATCATGCGCGAGATCGCCCGTATCGCCCGCGAGGAAGGGGAAGACCTGAACGACCCCGATGCCCGCCGGGCCTGTCTGGAAGTGTTTGCGCTGCGGGCGTTCCCCAACCGCCGGAATGGCGAGGAAAGTGAACTGGGCTATTTCTCGGCCCGTGCAGTGCTGCGCGGCCGCCCGGTGGTAATGCTGATTGCCGAAGTGGCCTCGCATTACGGTCTTGCACTGGGGCAGAAGCTCTCGCTCCAGCTTATGCCGGTGGCGGGTGCGCTGTGCGGGGCATCACTCAACACGGCGTTTCTCAACCACTATCGCGCGCTGGCTCATGCGCATTTCACCATTCGCAGGCTTGAACGCGAACATGGCCCCGTGGTGCGTGATACGGCGCTGGCCATGCGCGATACGCTGAGCGGCGAACCGAGGGATGAGCGGCTTTAAGCCGCTCTTTTCTGGTTACCTAGGGGTGGCGCTGTTCGGTCTGATCCTGAGCAGCGCCACCCGCAGGCTTTCAGGCCTGACCCAGAAGGGTTGCGATTGTGGCTAGCCCTAAAAACGAAAAACCCAGAATTTCCGCTACACCCTGATAGGGCGGGGCCAGTAGGGTCACGGCGGCGCACAAGGCAATGCCGATCACGCAGAACATGCGCATGGTCATGAGGGGCGCTCCTTCAGGGGGTTACTGGGGATGGCAGGGGCTGGCCCGCAGCAAGGGCTGCCACGTTATCCAGAGCCAGCATGCACATGGCCGTGCGGGTTTCAATCGTGGCGCTGCCTGTATGCGGGGTGGTGAAAACATTGGGCAGGGCCACCAGTTCCGCATTGGGGTTTGGTTCGCGCTGATACACATCCAGCCCGGCACCGGCCAGATGGCCTGAGCATAGTACGTCCATCAGGGCGGCTTCATCCACCAGTTTGCCTCGTGCGGCGTTAACCAGCACGGCCCCGCGCGGCAGCAGCGAGAGCGTGCGGGCATCCATCAGCGGTGCGCCGGAGCTTTGGGCCGGGGCGTGCAGGGTCAGGATGTCGCAATGCGGCAGCATGTCTTCCAGCTTTGCGTAATAGGTGGCCCCGGCTTCATGTTCGGGCGTCAGGCGGCTGCGGTTGTGGTAAAGAATTTCCATATCAAAACCGCGCGCGCGTTTGGCCACGGCCTGACCGATCCGCCCCATGCCGACAATGCCAAGCCGTTTGCCGGTCACACGCTGGCCCAGCATGTCTCCCAGCCCCAGCGGGGTGGTCCAGCCGGTTTTGACAAGCGTGAAATATTCCGCTGCCCGGCGGCTGGCGGCCAGAATCAGCATCATGCTCAGATCGGCATTGCAGTCGGTCAGCACATCGGGGGTGTTGGATACGGTGATGCCGCGCGCATGCAGGGCCGCAAGGTCGAGGTGATCCAGCCCGACGCTGACAGTCGCCACCAGCTTTACGCAATCCGGCAGGGCAGCCACATCGGCC
This sequence comes from Acetobacter papayae, assembly GCF_047721125.1. Lineage (NCBI taxonomy): Bacteria > Pseudomonadati > Pseudomonadota > Alphaproteobacteria > Acetobacterales > Acetobacteraceae > Acetobacter > Acetobacter papayae. The sequence goes on from NZ_JBDNWF010000014.1 coordinate 34,121, forward strand.
GCACGCAGGGGTGTCATGTGCGTAACCAGCACGGCAAGGGGCTGGTATTCATGGGCCAGAGCCAGAAGGGCGTCGGTTGCCAGCGCACTGCGGGGCGGCGGCGGTGCCGTGAAATCCAGAGCAATACGCGCTTCAGCCGCATCAAGCAGGCGGATAGAGCGGATCAGGCGTGGCGCGGTAGGGGGCATGGTGGTCTCCGGGTGTGAGAACAGGGGAGCGAACCATGGGCGCGTCCGGCTGCACAGGCGACCGGGGCTGCGTTCGTCGCGTTCCGATATAACACAGCCTAGCAAGGCTTGTGCCGCATAACCATAAGGCGTGGTGCCCCCGCGCCGTGAAAAAGGCGTGTGGCCGGTCAAAAAACTGTGGCCGCCCCTTTCAGTAAGGAGCGGCCACAAGGCAGCGCATATTTGTGTGGGGCGGTTTAGTGTGCCGCTGTGTCGTATTCCGCGCCCTTATCCGCATCGAGAATGGCATCCACCGCAATCATGTCGGGCATGGCCAGACCATGGCGGCCACGTGTGGCCAGCAGCCAGACGAGGTAAACCCCACCGATAGCCAGCATGACCAGCACATACAGCCACGGTTTGAAGAAGGATTCATCACGGAAAATGGTGAGTTCGAACACCAGCCATAGCAGAGCCAGCGTAACCACCGGCTTTTCCCACCGACCGAGCGAAAAACCCTGGCTGGGCGGCAGGCTGTTGCGGCGGATTGCGTACATCAGCACCGAAACGGTGTAGATGATGGTGGGCAGAAGAGTGGCCGCCGAAAACAGGACGAACAGCGCATCCGTATCCCGCGAGAAGATGCTCAGAATGGCTTCCCCCACCATCGATACCAGAATGGTGGCGTTAACCGGTGTGCGCAGGGTGGGGTGGATACGGTGCAGCATCTGCCAGCCGGGAAAACGCTCATCGCGCGACATGGCCCAGACCAGTCGCGTGCCGGACATCAGAATGACCAGTCCGCAGGCAAAAATGGAAATGATCACCAGCAGCAGAAGAAGGCTGCCTACCACCGGGCCCAGCACGCGGGTAATGACATCCGCAATCGGGGTGGGGGAGGCTGTCATGGCGCCAACATCGCCCAGCAGTGCTGTAATGGCGATCAGGAACAGCATGCCAAGCGCACCCACACTGACAATGGCCTGCCACATGGCGCGCGGCACCACACGGGCGGGTTCGTTAGTTTCTTCCGCCAGATTGGCGGCGGATTCAAAACCCACGATCGTAAAGGCGCCCAGCAGCGTGCCCATGAACCACGGGCCGACATGGGTGAGTGTGCCAAGGGAGAAGTAGCCTGCGTGGCTCAGCGCGCCGGTGTTGAACAGCAGCGAGAAATCAAGGCTGTGACGATACCAGCCAACAACGAACAGCAGCACCACAAGGCAGCTCATGCCGATCAGCTCAAGCGTTACGGCCATGGCGTTGAACGCCTGCGTGGCTTTGGTGGAAAAGGCGATCAGCAGTGCTTGCGCGATAATGACAAGGGTGGTGATCCACCAAGCATCAAACGTCCCGCCGGTATAATGCAGCATGGCAGGCAGTACGGTGGAGGCAATGGTGTAATCCACCGCGCACAGTACGACGACCAGAAAGGTAAAGCTGACCCACCCCATAACCCAGCCCAGCACCGGGTTGGCCACGCGGGATGTCCACTGATAGGCGTAGCCGGTAATGGGAATGCGCGCGGAAAGCGAGCCCAGCACAAAAGCCACCATAAGCTGGCCTATGACCACAATAGGCCATGTCCAGATTCCCATCGGGCCGGATGTGGCCAGCATGGCCCCATAGGCCGTGAAAATACCCGTGGCGATGGAAACAAAGCCGAAGGCAATGGCAAAGGACTGAAAGGCAGTAACATCGCGTTTGAGCGTGTCCTGCCCGGCCACATGGGGCAGGGCGGAGGGGGGTATGCTGCTCATGTGTGTTTCCTTATCCGGATTTGTTATTTCGAAACCGATACAAAGTAGCGGTGGAGGCACGGAAGGGGTAAAAAAAAGCGGCAGGTTCAGTCGTGTGTGGCCGTGCCTTCAGGCGGGGTAAACCAGTGGCGTGCGCGTTCGACCGCCTTGCGGAAAAGCTGATGATCCGCCTCGCTGACGGTGCCATCAGGGTGGAAAACGCGCGTCTGGCTGCGGATGAACGAGACATCCACACCACAGAGTTCTGCAAGACCCAGTGCGGTGACTTCATGCATGGCGGGCACGATAATGGTGCGCCCGCTGGCCGAGGCCAGAAACTGCGCGAAATACCAGCTTTGCGACAGGCCACCATCGCAGGTGATGCTGGCCCCGGTGGGGGCGGCGGCAATCAGCCCGCTTGTTAGCATGGCAATCCCTTCAAGCAGGGCGCGCACCATGTCTTGCCGGGTGGTGCCGTGCGACATGCCAATAAACAGGGGGGCGGCCGTCCTGTCCCAGAACGGAGCTGCCAGACCGGAGAGTGCGGGCACGCAGACAAGCCCGCGGGAAAGGGCGGATGGTCCCTCGAAATCTGACAGTTCTTCCATGATATCGAACAGCCTGAGGCTGCGCGCCCATTCCAGCGCGGCCCCCGCATCGTATACCCCGCCTTCCAGCGCGTAGGTGGGAGCGGCATCATGCAGGCGCCAGGCTACGGTTGGCAGCAGATCGCTTTCGGGCGGGCGGTTTTCCCCCGCGACGGTCAGTAGGAACGCCCCCGTGCCGAAGGTAATTTTGGTATCGCCCGGCGCGCGGCAGCCATGGCCGTACAGGGCGGCCTGCTGGTCCACGATGGAGGTCGTAACAGGCACCCCTCCGATACTGCCGAACCCGCCATTGACGCTACGGATTTCGGGCAGGCATTCGGGCGGCACACCATGCATGGCGCAGAGTTCGGGGCTCCACTGGCCTGTTTGCAGGTCAAGCAACCCCGTGCGTGAGGCGGTTGCGGCATCGGTTGCGAAAACACCGCATAGCCGGTCGAGAAAAAACGCGTCCGTGGTGCCTAAACGCAGGCGACCTTCCGCCAGAGCCGTGCGGGCGGCAGGGATGTTACGCAGGACCCAGCCCAGCTTGCTGGCCGAAAAATATGGGTCAAGCGGCAGGCCGCACAGTGCGCGTGAGCGGGCTGCAGCATCTGGCGGCAGGCTGGCAAGGCTTTCTGCCGTGCGGGCATCCTGCCACACGATAACGGGAGAGAGGGGCGCGCCTGTCAGCGCATCCCATGCCAGACAGCTTTCGCCCTGATTGGCAATGCCAATGGCATCTATTCGGCCTGCCTGTGCAAGGAGCGTGCGCAGGTTGGCCAGCAGTTCTTCCCCATCATGCTCCACATGGCCCGCATGCGGGTAGTGCTGGGCATGCTGGATGCTGCCGACAAGCTGCCAGTCCGCACCATCCTCGAAAACGAGACAACGGGTTGAGGTGGTGCCCTGATCCAGTGCCGCAACGCGCATTGTCAGTTCTGCTCCTCGAAATGGAAATGAACGCGCGCGGCCTGCGCGGCCCGTGCAGGCAGGGGCACGAGCACCCGGCGCTCCGGCAGCCATGTGCCGCGCTTGCACCAGACTTCCTCGCCATCAAGCATAAGGCGCAGCACGCCCCGTGCAGCCCGGTCAAACCGGAGTTGGAAGGAGGAAAACGCCGGTTGCTGGCGGGTGCTGTCACGCAGCATGGAAGGCACCACAAGGCGCAATGGCGCATCGAATGTGACAGGCGCAGGCGGGGTTGTTTCAGGCGAGTGGCGCAGGTCGTCCGCAACGGCGGCGCCAATGGCCCGCCCTTCGCGGAAAGCCCAGCCGCCGGTTTCAATCGCACGCAGGATGTTGCCGCCCGCAAAAACGAGCGGGTCATGGGTTCTGCCATACTGGTCTATGGCGGGGCCTGATGTAGCCGGGTCCACCCCCAGATCGGACTGGAGGCACAGAGCACTTTCAGGGGTAAAGCGGCCTGTCAGCAGCAGCCCATCACAGGGCAGGCTGCGCTGCGTGCCGTTTTTGCTGATTGTGACAGACTCAACCCCCGGTGCCCCCTGAATATCGCTTACTTCCACCCCGCAGAGCAGGGGCACGCCCATCAGGCGCGGGAAAAGGCGGAGCGGCCAGCGTGCCAGCGGGGCGGGGGCGGTTTCTATCATCGCCACGGGGCGTATGCCGTGGGTCAGGCAGGTGAGCAGCGCTGAAAGCGAGACCAGTTCTGTGCCCAGAATGACCGGCCTGCGGAATGGCTTCAGGCGGTGGAAAGCAAGCCCCGCCTGCAACGTGCCAGTGGTGATGACACCCTGCGGCCTGTCGCCGGGG
>NZ_JBDNWF010000014.1:38396-52916 GCF_047721125.1 Acetobacter papayae
CCCCGCCGTCCCCGCGCCGGGGGAGACCCCCCCGGGGGGCGGGGGGCGGGGCCGCGGGCGGGCCGGGGGCGCCCCCCCCCCCGCGCCGGTCATGACCAGCACCCGGCGGGCATGAAGGGTTTGCGTGCCATGGGCAGAGACCACCTGCACCACCCCATGAGGCTGTATGGCGGTAACGGCATGGCCGGTGCGGATATCCAGTCCGGCCTTGTGCGCGGCGCGTTCAAGCCTGCGGCCATAGGCCGCGCCAAAATAGACGCGCCCGAATTCTCTCATACCAAAGGGCGAATGCGCACAGTGGCGGGTGGCCCCGCCCAGATAGGCTTCGCGTTCAAGCAGCACGACACGGGGCACGCCCTGTTTACGCAGCGCCAGACCGGCTGCCACACCCGAAGGCCCGCCCCCGATAATAATGACATCGGCGGTGGTCATGCTGTTTCTCCCTGCGGGCGGGATGCACAGGCCTCGGTAAAGCAGCCCTGCGTCATTTCGGCTACGCGAGCACCGCAGTAAAAGCCCTGACAGCGGCCCATGCCTGCGCGGGTTCGGCGCTTGAAGCCGCCGGGGTCTCCGGGCGGGAGGGGGCTTGCCAGTGCGGCTTCGATTTCCCGGCGGGTGACACGCTCGCAATGGCAGATGATTTCGCCATGCTCGGGGCGTTGCCAGTCGCGCTCTTCGGTTTCCGTCAGGTTGGGCACACGCACTGCGGGAATGGTGGCGGGGGGTGTCAGCTCCGTGCCGAACTGCTCGTAAAGGCGCAGGGCATGCGCCGCCAGCCCAAGTGCCGCACTCAGCCCGGTGGAGCGGATACCGCCAAGGGTAATGGCCCGGTGGCCGGGGGCGTTGTACACCCGGTAGGCTTTCTGTTCCGTAGCGGGGCGCAGCCCGGCATAGGTGGCGCTAACAGGCATGTTCCTGAGCACGGGCAGCAGTTCCGCCCCACGGTGCAGCAGGGCTTCAAGGGTGGACGTTTCCAGACTGGCGCGCGTGCGGTCTTGCTGTTCTTCCGCCGTGGGGCCGATCAGCACATTGCCGAAGGCCGTAGGGCAGATGACAATCCCTTTGGTAATGGCAGTGGGCACGGGCAGGATGATGCGCGGCACATGGCTGAACGCCGCCTTGTCCAGCACCACGAACTGCCCTTTTCGGGGGCGGATTTCAAAGCGCTCGGGCAGTTCCAGGCAGCGGTCAACCCTGTCGCCATACAGTCCGGCGCAGTTGATAACGGCCCCGGCATGCAGGGTGCCGGTGCTGGTTTGCAGGGTCCATGTTCCGTCAAACGTGCCGTGCAGCAGTTCTGTGGCACGCAGAACGGTCGCCCCCAGCGCTATCGCCTGTGTGACATAGGCCAGCGGGGCGGACCATGGATCGATAACGTGTTCACCTTCCACCTCAAGGGCCGCCACCAGTCGGTTGGACAGCGCGGGCACCAGTGTCCGGGCCTGACTGGCGGAGAGCGGGCGCACGGCCTGCACGCTATTGGCATGGGCCTGACGTTCTATGCCGTGCAGGCTTTCATGCTCATCCGCATTCCATGCGCAGACAAGCGCGCCAGTATGCACCAGAGAAAGCCCCAGCTCCTTGTGGATGGAGAGATATTCCTCACGTCCCGCGCGCACGAGTTCGAGTTCAAGACTATCGGGCGGGGCATCAAAGCCGGTGTGCAGAATGGCGCTGTTGGCTTTGGATGCGCCACTGAGAATATCCGTGCCTTTTTCGACCAACACCACCCGTGCGCCCGCCAGCGCAAAGCGCCGTGCCGTGGCGCAGCCGACAACACCCGCGCCGATAATGGCGACATCGTAAAAACCGTCGTGACGGGTATTGCGTTGGGCATCGTGGGGGTGGGTATTGGACACGTGCATTTACCATTCGACCATATCAATGACCGAACGGTAAGTGCTTGTTTGCACAAACGTCAAGACATTTTGCTATCGAACTGGTTTGTGTTGCCGGGAATATAGATTTTTCGGCTGGTTTTTCAGCCTTTCTTGTTGTCCTCCCTTTTTCTGGAGTGCGGGCAATTTATGCCCGTTCGGTCATTTTTCGGGCATTGACAGCAGCAGGGGCGGGGCGGACAATCCGGACTGTTAAAGCGTGCAGTGTTCATGAACAGCAGTAGCGGGAGCCTTTGTGAAACCAGCAGACCGGCATAACCGGATCGTAAAACTCGTGCAGCAGCACCATGAAATCAGCGTGGAGGTGCTGGCCACCCAGCTTGCCGTCTCGCGCGAGACAATCCGGCGCGACCTGAGCGCGCTGGACGGGCAGGGCCGGTTGCGCAAGGTGCATGGCGGTGCCCGGCCCGGCATGGCCCCCGCCCAGCTTGTGCCCCAGACAGAAGGCCCCTTTGCCCTGCGTATGGCGGACCATGCCGAGGCCAAGCGCCGTATTGCGGCACGGGCGGCAACGCTGTTTGAAGCGGGAGATTCCGTTTTTATCGATACGGGCACCACAACGCTTGCCCTCGCCCATGCGCTGGCAGAGGCCCCCTCACTGGTTATCATCACCAATTCGTGGCGCATTGCCTCCATTGTCTCGACCAATGCCGAGCATAGGGTGTTTTTGCTGGGCGGGGCCTGCAACCCGGATGCGGGAGAGACACTCGGCCCGCTGGTGCTTGAGCAGATCAGGCGTTTTCATGCGCGGCATGTTTTTCTGACCATCGGGGCCATGGATACGCGCACCATTATGGATTTTGATGCGCAGGAGGCCGAAGTCGCTCAGGCCATGATAGAGCGGGCCGAACTGGTGACGGTTCTGGCCGATTCCTCCAAATTGGCCAGGCGGGGTATTTTTGATGTAGCGCCCTTGAGCCGGGTTGATCGGCTTGTTACGGATCGTCCGCCCCCGCCGGATGTGGCGGCTGCGCTGGACAGGGCAGGGGCCGAGGTCATGATAGACCAGCCCTGAACAGGGCGGATCAAGGCGGAAAGGAACAGGCGGCCCATGTCCGCAGAACTCACGCCCGAGCTGATGCTGGGGGCTTATGCCGCCGGGTATTTCCCCATGGCGGATGAGGATGAACCCGAAAGCCTGAACTGGTACGACCCGGACCCACGGGGTATTCTGCCGCTCAACGGTTTTCATCTGCCCCGCCGCCTGCGCCGCACGGTTCTGTCCGGGCGGTTTGCGGTGACTGTGAATACGGATTTTCCTGCCGTCATGCGTGGCTGCGCGGCTCCTGCGCCGGGGCGCGAAACCACGTGGATCAACACGCCTATCACCCGTATTTTCTGTGCTCTGCACGATATGGGGTTTGCCCATAGCGTGGAGTGCCGGCTTGATGGCGTTCTGGTGGGCGGGTTGTATGGCGTGGCCCTTGGCGGGGCATTTTTTGGCGAGAGCATGTTCAGCACCGCCACCGATGCCTCCAAGGTGGCGCTGGTGCATCTTGTCGCCCGGTTGCGGCTTTGCGGCTTTATTCTGCTGGATACCCAGTTTGGCACCAGCCATCTTACCCGGTTTGGGGGAGAGGAAATTCCGGCCTCGGATTACAAGGCTATTCTGGCCCGTGCGGTGGACATGCAGCCCCGCTGGCGCGATGACCTTGATACGGACATGATTGAGAACGAGATACGCCATTTCTGACCCGCTTGCATGACAGGCGGTGTGAGTGAAGGCGCAAGACCGGGCTACGGCGCGGACAGGGGAGTAAAGCCACCATCATGAACAGGATTTTTGTACGCCCGGCAGGGCAGGTGGAGGGCCGTGTGCGCCACATTGGCCTGTCAGGCATGATACTGCTGGCCGCCACGCTGGCGGCATGGCTGCCTATGGCCGGGCCTGCGCTTGCCGCCGGGCAGGAGACAGCCGACCATCCCCCCCTGACCCCCCAGCGTGACGCCGCGATTACCTATCGCTTCGAACCCCGCCCCACGGAGCAGGACCTGCGTGAAAGCGGCCAGCCCCGGCAGCCCGTGCAGGCACGCTATGTGCAGGTGCTCTATGCCGGAGATGGCGGGTTGCTGCGGATCAATTATCTCACGGGCGATGCCGATAGCGCGCCGCGTGGCGCGGTTATTATCAACCGGGCGGCGCAGGAGGTGCTGGTGGTGCTCGATGCCGGGCGTGTCTATACCCGGCTGACCGAGCGCGAGAGTGTTCGCAACCCGTTTCTGCTTGATCTGTCCATGCAGTTTACCCGTGCGGGAACATCCAGTGTGGCCGGGCAGCCCTGCACGCTCTGGCAGGCCTATTCCGCTCAGGGTGGTGCGCGCGCCTGCGTGACGGATGAGGGGCTGATCCTCAGTCAGGAAGGAGTGGATGTCGATGGGCTGAACGGCAGCTTGCAAGCCGTGCGTGTTTCCTATGCGCCTGTACCGTCCAGCGCGTTCCAGCCTCCTGCGGGTTTTCAGGAAGTGCAGGCCCGGCATGAAGGGGGTGCCGATGGTTCTGGCCGGGGGCCGCTGAGCGGTGCGCCCGCCAGTTCCGAACATAACAGTGCGGGAGATCACCCATGATCCTGCGCCGGGCTAAAGGATTGATACAGCCAGTCGGGCAGGTTCGCCGCATGTGTGCGGGCCCTGTTTTCATGCTCGCGGCCATGGCCTGTGGGAGCCTGATCGGTGCGGGAACGGCACGGGCGCAAGTGGTCCCGACTACCCCCGTAACCCAGCCTGCAACCCAGCCGGGTGCGCCTGCCGCGCCGTCAGAGGCACCGTATGTGACCCCTGCGGTGGATACGGATGTGACCTATGTGCTGACACCTCCGCAGGATGGAGTGGCTCCGGCCCGCCAGCGGATGCGCTGGCAGGTTGCCGGGCTACAGCAGCGCCTCGACCCCGAAGGGGACAGCGTTTACATGGTCACCACGTGGAAAAACCGCACCCTGAGCGTGGTGGATGAAAGCCGCAAGCGTGTCAGCACCATGCCGATGCCCGGCCAGCAGGATCTGACGCTGCCGGGCCAGCACCCGGCCTCGGGCGCGTATACGCGGCTTGGTCAGTCCGTTGTGGCGGGGGAGACCTGTGAGGTCTGGCGCACTGTCGATACGGAGGGGCATGAAGGTGATGCCTGCTATACCCCTGATGGCATATTGCTGCAGGTCGTGCAGCAGGGGCATATCACCGTGCGGGCCATCAGTGTCAGCCGCGCAGCCCAGCCGGATCGTATTTTCGAGGTTCCGGCAGGGTTTGTCGTGCAGGCTCCGGCACATCCCTGAAAAGGGTGGTGCACGGCCGGAGGCAGCAAGGGGGGGGCAAGGCATGAGCAGAGGTAAATCATTGCGCCGCCGTAGCACGGCACTGCTGCTGTCCATGCCGTTTTTCCTGTTTGGCGTGAGCGTGCAGGGGCACGCGCAAAACAGAGGCAGTGCCGAGATTGGAGGCGCTGAAGGTTCGGGTGTGACGCTCTGCCTTGCCGTGACGGCTTTGGCGGATATGCGGGCTATCGTGGTGGTGCCCTCCGGCACGGTGTTCGCTGCGCAGGCCCCGATACGAAGCAAAAAGCCCCATGGCGCTGTTGTGGCCATAACTCAGGCGCTGGTCACGACCGAAACCGTTACCCTCATGGCGACCCAACCGTGTTCGGGGGCGGATGCCGCAGGCGTGGTTTCCGCCACGCGGGGGTGGCACGGGCCCGTAGCGCTCTCTGGTGGGCGGGGGCAGGTGTTCCACCCCGCAGGCCGTATCAGCGGCAACGGACTGGACACAGGCTGGCTTGACGCGGATGCCCCCCTGAGGGCGCTCGTGCGGGCTGGCGGTCTGTCCGCCACGGTGCGTGGTCGGTTGCCGCAGGATGTGCGCTTGCTGGAAAGTGCGGCCGATCAGGATGCGGCCGACAAGGAGGCACAGGCCCGCCTGTCTGCCCAGCCGGGTGAAAGTGGGCCCTCGTCTGACACGGGGCAGGCTGGAGATGCGGGTAATCCTGTAGCCGGTCTTTTGCCGGATATGTCGGAAGGGGCGATCGCGGCGGATGATCTCCCCAGCCAGCGCCACGGCCACTGAAAGCCCGCAGGGTCTTTTGCGCAGGGCAGGGTGTACCTGTGGTCAGGCCCTGTTGTTCCGTGTTAGTTTTTTCCTTGGTTTTTTAAAATGATGGTGGCTTTTCGCTATGTTCGAGCCTGACACGATCCTCCGTTCTGCTGGTAGCGCTCCCGTGCTGTTCGACAGCGACGAACTGGCGTCACCGCCGCCTGTCATGGGGCTTGCCCCGCTGTTCCGTGCCGCTCTGGCCCGTGAGGATATTACCGGCTTTGCTCCTGAGCTGATCGCCCGGTATGAGCGCGATGATGATGTCTATGCCCTGCTGGACCTCGCCTTGATCCAGCAGCTCTGCTTTCAGCGGGCCGAAGGGCTGGAAACGCTGGGCGTGGCTCTGGCTCGCCAGCAGGTGTTCCGCGTTGCACAGGGGGAGCCGGGCTCTGTGCGCCTTCTGGTGGTTAAGACACCGGGTGATTTTACCGCCAATGTGCCGTTCGAATGTATTCTCGAACATGCGGGCATTACGATTGATGTGCTGTATGTCGGGCCGGGTCTGTCATGGCCCGCGCGCCTGCCAGACCATGACCTGTTGTTCGTGGCGATTGGTGAGGCCGATACGCACCGTGAAACACTGGCGCAGCTTGGCCGCTATCTGGAAAACTGGCCTCGCCCGGTTCTTAACCCGCCCGGGCGTATTCCCGCCCTGTCCCGCGCGGAGGCATTTGAGGTGCTGCGCGGCGCGCCGGGGCTGTGCATGGCCACCACATGGCGGGCGGACCGCGCAACTCTGGAGCAGACCCGCCCCGGCGATATCGCCTTTCCCATTATCCTGCGGCCGCAGGGTGGGCATGGGGGCATTAATCTGAGCAAAATCGAAGGGGTTGCGGATATCGCGGCCTATCTGGAAAAGGTGGAGGGGAATGAGTTTTTCGCTGCCAATTTCATCAACTATGCTTCGCCGGACGGGCTGTTCCGTAAATACCGCGTGGTGCAGATCGACGGAAAACCCTTCCTGGCCCATATGGGGATCTCACAGCACTGGATGGTGCATTACCCCTATCCTGAAATGAAGGAATACCCCGAGCGTCGGGCAGAAGAAGCCGCCGCCATGGCGGGGTTTGATGAAGGTTTTGCCCGCCGACATGCCGCTGCTCTATCGGCTATTCATGAGCGTTTCGGTCTGGATTATGTGGGTTTTGACTGCGCTGAAACCCAGCAGGGCGAACTGCTGGTGTTTGAACTGTCCAATGCGCTGGTCATTCATGATGCGGATGATCAGGCCCTGTTTCCCTACAAAAGCCCGCAGATGCGCCATATTTTTGCAGCGTTCCGCGACATGCTGTACCGCAAGGCAAACCTAGCAGCACGGTAAGAGCGTGCCAGTGCAGGCGGGTGTGTAAGGCCCGCCTGTACCGGCTTAGAACATGCGGCGGAACAGGCCGGGCAGTAGTAGAGAATAAGGGTTGAAATGCAGGCTGGGGTCATCCAGCTTGCCCGCTACGCCAAAGGTTACGGCCAGCAGCCCGCCGTCTTTTTCCGGGCTGAACAGCTTGCCAATACCCGGTAGCTTGCCCGGCATGGTGTTGACCGCAAAAATAGGCACCACGGTGCCATGCAGGTCGATGCTGTTGTTATCAAGGTCCACCGTGCCTTCGAGTGTGGCGCCCAGCGCCGTATTGCCGGTGCTGCCGTCATGGATGGTCAGCACGCCGTCCTGAAACGTGACGGGCATGGTCATGTGGTTGATCTGGAAATTGGCCGTATCCTGTGCGGCCAGCCAGCCATAGAGCGAGATATTGCGCGCAACCCGCAGGGCTGTTGGTGCCTTGGTCAGGGTAAAGGGTGTGACATCGATCTGGCCTGAAAACGGCGCGCTGGGGTGGCTGTCGTCAAATGTGCCGGTCAGGGTGGCATGCCCGCCCTTGATATCGGGCAGGATGCCGAACGCCGCCATGAAAGCCCCCATATCGGGAATACTGACATGGAGCGCGCGTTTGCTGGCCTGTGGGGTCAGCTTCATGGTGATAGGGGTTGGGCCCTGCACGGCAAAGCGCATGGCTTCCAGCCTGCTGCCGTTATCCTCGAAATAGGCATCGACATCATGCAGGGGGGCACGTGTGGTGGAATACCACAGGGTGCGCGCCTTGAGGTTGATGGCCCATGCCCGTCCGGGGCTGCCATGCAGGCGGCCCGTGGCGGCCTCGGGAACATGGTAGCCCGTTTCTTTGGTGGCTTGGGCCTGTTTTTTGACCTCGGCCGGATCTCCGCTGACCAGAGGGGCAAGGTCGAGCGTATTGGCATCGACACCCACATGGATCATCGGGTCTTTTGGGCCGGGCAGCGAGAGCCGTGCCCGACCGCTCGACCGCGCGATTTTGAAAGAGGAAATCACCAGTTCGGGGGGAAGTTGCGGGCGGATCACGGCCTGACCTTTCAGGTCAAGGTCAGGGCCGGTAGCCATAATCTGATCCACACCGGTAATTCGGCCTGCCTGCAGGCTCAGGCTGGCTTTCACCTGTGCGGGTCGCCCGGCGGCTTTGTGCCAGAGCGGAATACGCACCCGCGCGCGCTCCATGTCCAGCGCGACATCGACCGTGCCATGCCGGTCGCCAGTCTGTTTATAGGTCACGTCCAGATCCGCACTGCCCGCAAAATGATCCGCCGGGTCGTATCCGGCGGCGGTAATGGTTGCGGGGGTCAGGCGCGAGGTCAGATGTGCGCTTTCAAGCAGGTCATTGGGTGCTACACGCCGGAAGTCGGTAAAGAACGAGAGGGTGGAGGGCAGGCCGCCGACTACGCCCTCGCCCGACAGGTTCAGGCCATCCGCCGTGGCATCCAGCCCGAAACGACCCTGCGTGATGGAGCGCCCGGCCACAGCGTTGCCAAGGGAGACAGAACTCAGCTCAGCATGGGTGGAAATGGCCATTTCATCAATCGTAACCTGATCGATCAGGGGCAGGGTCAGGCTCAGGTCGAGCGTGGCTGCGCCGCGCGGGTTGGTGATGTCCATCGGATGTTTGGAGAGCAGGTGCAGGCGTGGCTCGGCCAGAAGAGCCAGAACATCTTCCAGCCTGCCTTCCAGTTTGGAGCGGATGACACCAGTCTGGATCGGGTCGCTCAACCCGCTGATAACCATGCTGCCCGGCCCGGCCTTGATCCGGCCCGTGCCGCCAAGTCCTACGTGTTTGTCTGCCCTGTCCACAAGCTGATAGCCGCCATCGAAGCTGATGGTCAGGCTGTTCAGGTCATGGATTTCAAGCCGGGCATTCATGGCATGCAGGGGGGAAATGGGGCGCAACCAGTGCACATCCAGCCCTGTGCCATCCAGACTGCCATCAATGCCCGATACGTCCAGACTGTTCCAGCCTGCATCCCCCTTGAGGGTCAGGCTGGTTTTCAGGTTGGTGGCAGTACCCACGGGAATATTGGTGCTGACCCATTTCTTGCCCCCGGGTGCGGCCTGTGTGGGCCAGTACTGGCCCAGATCGGCAAATGCCACATGGGGAATGCTGGTATCGACCTGCCCGGTAATCTGTTTCGGGTTTGTCAGGTCCGAAGCGCTCAGCCAGCCGCTGGCATGGGCTTCGATTGCGCGGGTGGGGTCTTGTGGGGCCTGAGGGTTGTTCAGGAACAGGCTGGCATCGCGCAGGGTCAGGCGGGCCGGTATCTCATGAATGAGCGTGGGTGCGCCTGACAGGCCGTGTGTTTTCGGTGGCGCGGTTTGTAGTGCCAGCCCGAGATCGAGCGAGCCGTGATCCAGCACGAAGGGCGATCCCGCGGCCATGGCATGGCCCGCGCCAAGGTTGGCCTGAATGTCGAGCGAGGTCGGCACCAGCCAGTCAGAAATGCCGGGGGCAAGCCGCAGGTGCCCGTCCAGCGTTACGGGAATGTCGATAGCGCAGAGGGTCGGGTCGGGGGTGGCGAACAGGGCAGGGGCCAGTGCGGCGGGGTTGATCCCTTCAAGCCGGGCATTCCAGATCACGGTGGGGGTGGTATCGCCGGGAGATGGTGCACCAACGACCTCACTGCGGGCGTTGAAGGTCAGCCGGGTCGGGGGCGTGTGGTTGTCTGGCGTGTTGTTTGTCGCGGCAAGGCTGAAGGCCAGCGCGCCGGTCAGTCCGGCATAATGCCCCACGCGCTGCGCGTTCAGGTCCAGATGCAGGGGGGAGAGCGTCCACAGCGTGTTCGCCTGCATGTCGTTCATGGTGATGGCGAGGTCATCTACCTGCACATGGTCGAGCATGCGCAGATCAGAGTCCACGCCGTTCGGCTTGCCATGAGCCTGTGACATGTCGATATCCAGCCCGATTGCGCCATCATGCGCGCGGCGGAGTGCTAGTTTCCCGCCCTTGAGGCTGGCAGTGCGCAACCCGATACCGCCATGAACCAGCACCAGCGGGTCCAGCGTCGCGCTTGCCGTGTTGATATGGGCTACTTCATGCCCGTCTGCCGCCAGTAGGCGCGCATCGTTCAGGCTCAGGGTAACCGGGGTGGCGCGGCCCTGCGTCAAAACCGGCCATGACAGGATGGCCGCTCCCATATCCAGCCGGGCAACAGGCTTGTGGCTGAGCGGATCACGGATGAGTGTAAACGGCAGGAAATGCCGGGCCAGTGGGGCGATATCAAGCGGTGCGAAGGCAACCCGCGCCAGTAGAGCCGCCACGCACAAGGGTGGCAGCAGCAGGCATATACAGGCCACGGCCACAATACGGCGTACGGTTTTGGAGCGTTTTGGCGTGGCTGTCTCTTGACCGGGGGTAATCAACGCAGCAAGCCTTTACGGGTTACGGTACGGGTAGGGTTCACAACAGGCCTTTTCATGACACAGGCAGAACAGTTTCTTTTTCGCGATGTCAGGCAACTGCGTGGGCAGAGCCTGCGGACATGGCCCGGTGCGGACTGGCCGCGCCCGGCTAACCCGGCAGCGGCACAGGCTTTTTCCGAGGACATGCACGCCCTCGCCATACAGGCGGGCCTGCCGGTGCACAGTCTTGAGCAACCGGGCGCTGTGGCGCTGCTGGCCTGTCTGGGAGGGAACAGCCCGTATCTGTCTGACCTCGCGCGCGAGGATGTGGGTGCGTTCATTGCCCTGCTGGAGCAGGGGCCTGAACGCTGCGCGGAAGAGGCCTTTGCCGCCTGCGAAATGTTTGACACCACATTGGGGCGGGAAGATGTCGCGGCTTTTCTGCGAAAGGCCAAAAAACACGTAGCGTTTCTGTGCGCCGTGGCTGATCTGGGCGGGTTCTGGTCGCTTGAGGAGGTTACTGCCACCCTGAGCCGTCTGGCCGAGACCACGCTCGATCTGGCAATCAGGCACCTGCTGTGGAGCGCGCATCAGGCCGGGCAGATCGTGCTGCCTCATCCCGAGCGGCCAACACAGGGCTGCGGGCTGGTGGTGCTGGCCATGGGCAAGCTGGGCGCGCGGGAACTCAATTTCTCATCCGACATCGACCTTGTGGTCCTTTATGATCCCGCAGTGTACAGTCAGCCCGACACGGCACGGCGTGTCTTTGTGCGTATGACTAGCGATCTTGTTAGCCTGATGGAAGCGCGCGATGCGAATGGCTACGTTTTCCGTACGGACTTGCGCCTGAGGCCGGACCCGTCTTCTACCCCTCCGGCGGTTACGGTTCAGTCGGCCATTCTGTATTACGAAAGTCTGGGCCAGACATGGGAGCGGGCCGCCATGATAAAGGCCCGCCCCGTAGCGGGCGACATGACGGCGGGGCGGCGGTTTATGGCGGCTATCCGCCCCTTTATCTGGCGGCGGCATCTCGATTTCACGCTGATAGACGACATCCATGACATGAAGGCCCGTATCGACCGCTACCGCAAGGCGGGCCGCACTGATCTGGCGCAACTCCCTGATGCGGTTCTGGCAGACCCGGATGCCAGCCGTGCATGGCTGCTGGGTCATAATGTCAAGCTTGGGCAGGGTGGTATCCGCGAGATCGAGTTTATTGCACAGGCTATCCAGCTTGTGTGGGGTGGGCGTGAGCCAGCCCTGCGTGAGCGCACAACTTTCGGCGCGCTGAAAAAACTCGTCGGTTCAGGCAGGCTCCCGCGTGAGGAGGCTGAAATTCTCGCGCGCACCTATCGCTTCCTGCGCGATGCCGAACACCGCCTGCAAATGCGTGCCGACCAGCAAACCCATAGCCTGCCCGATACGGAGGAAGGGTTCGAGGCGTTTGCCGTATTCATGAACTACCCCGATGGTGAGGCTCTGGCGCTGGACATGCTGCCGCGCATGCGTGAGGCACGGCGGATTTTTGAGCGGCATTTTGTTATCCAACCTCCTGAGCAGGGTGGCGAGGCCGGGAGTGTGCTGGTGCCCGTGCCGGAGGAAGGAGCTGCCGAGAGCAGCCAGATGGCCGAACTGCTGGCGCGGCATGGTTTTCCTGAATCCGAAATTGCCGATGCCTCTCAGGTGCTGGCGCGCTGGAGCGGCAATCGCCTGCGGGCCTTGCGCTCAGAGCGCGCGCATGCGCTCCTGCGCGCACAGCTTTCATCCTTTCTTGCCAGTTTTGGCAAGCGTAGCAGCCCGCTGGCCTGTCTGCGGCGGTTCGATGCCCTGCTGACCCGCCAGCATGCCGGTGTGCAGTTGCTGAGCCTGTTCGAGCGTAACCCCGAACTGATCGACCGGATTGCCAGTATTTTCGATGCTTCGGCTTTTCTGGCGGATCATCTGGCAGATACGCCCTCTGCGCTGGAAGGCCTGCTGGATTCAGACCCGGAGGAAAATCGCGGCGTCGTGGACAGGTTGCTGCATCTGGCGGAAGAGGCCGAAGATGTGGAAGGGCTTCTGTCCGTCCTGCGGCCATTGCTGCGGGGCGAGGAGTTCCGCCTGTCCGTAGCCCTGCTGGAAGGGCGGCTGAGCGAGGATGCCGCCGAACACGCCAGAACCCTGCTGGCCGATACGATCATGATCGTGCTGCGCAAGGCGGTGGAGCGTGAACATATCCGGCGTTATGGGCGCGTGCCCGGCGGGGGCATGGCGGTTGTGGCTTTGGGCAAGGCTGGGTCGCGCGAAATGATGCCCGGCTCCGACCTTGACCTGCTGATGGTCTATAACCACCCGCCAGACAGTCAGGCCAGCGTGGTGCCTGCCCGTGCGCCGGGCGGGGCGCGGTCTCTGGCTGTGGGGGCGTATTATACGCGACTGGCCCATACCTTTATCGCAGCGCTTACAGCTCCCGGCCCGGAAGGCCCGCTTTACGCGGTGGATATGCGGCTGCGTCCGTCCGGCGCTGCGGGGCCGGTGGCGGTCTCGCGGGATGCGTTCTTGCGCTACCATGCCGAAACCGCATGGACATGGGAAAGCATGGCGCTAACCCGGGCGCGCATTGTCTCGGCCCCTGTGGCGCTGGGGCGTGTGCTGCGGGCGGACCTTGCGCGTATTCTCGATGGGTCCATCCGGCCAGAGCGGGTGGCACGCGCCACTTTGCTGGCCGATGCTAACACCATGCGCGCCCGTCTGGCGCGGGAGTTGCCGCCAACATCGGTGTGGGATGTCAAGCGTCGGGCTGGCGGGCTGATGGAAGTGGAGTTCATTGCCCAAATCCTGCAGCTTTGCGCAGGCCGAGCGGCAGCACGCAGCACAGAAACCCGTCTGGCGCTGGGGCGTCTGGTAAGGGTGGGGGAACTGAGTGCGCAGGATGGCGCGGTGCTGATCGAGGCGGAAAGTTTCTGGCGGCGGCTACAGGCTTTGCTGCGCCTGCTTTGCGGGCCTGTGCCGCCTCAGGATCTGGAAAAAGACCTTGCCCCTACCGCACTGGCTGTATTGCTCAGGGGAATGGGTAAGCCAGACCTTGCCGCCCTGATCGAAAAATCCAGCCTGTTGGCACGGGCGGTGCAGCAGAGTTTCGGGCGGCTTGTTGGCCCGTCCGAGGGGGAATGACCCCTCAGGGCCAGACAATGCCAGAACGAAAAACCACAATAACGGGAGAGCAGGTTATGAGCACGACAACAGCAGCAGGGGCAGGCCCCGGTGTGGGCGATCAGGCACCCGCTTTCAGCATGGAGGCCAGTGGCGGCCGCACGGTCGCTCTGGCGGATATGAAGGGCAAAGCCTTTGTTCTGTATTTCTACCCCAAGGCGGACACCCCCGGCTGCACCAAGGAAGCCTGCGGCTTTAACGAGACGCTGGCGGCATTTGAGGCGGCAGGGATAACGATTATCGGCGTCTCGCGCGATCCGGTTAAAAAGCTCGATGCGTTTGCCGAGAAATACGGCCTCACCTTCCCTCTGGCTTCCGATGCCGATGGCAGCGTAACCGAGGCATACGGCGTGTGGGTGGAAAAAACGCTGTATGGCAAAACCCATATGGGGATCGAGCGCAGCACTTACCTGATCGATGCACAGGGCAAGGTTGCCGCCGTGTGGCGCAAGGTCAAAGTGGATGGCCATGTGGATGCGGTGATGGAAAAAGCCCGCAGCCTGTAAAAACAAAACCCCGCGTTCAGGCCCCGCAGGAGCGGGGGAGAACGCGGGGGCTAAGGCTACAGCCCTTACCAACCGCCGTAATAGCCTCCACCCTGAGGGTAGTAGTAATAGGCCGGGGGCGGAGGGGCTACCGGTACCGCTGGCACCATATACA
>NZ_JBDNWF010000015.1:0-51716 GCF_047721125.1 Acetobacter papayae
CCCCAGCGCCTCCGGGGCCACAACGGCGGCCTGCACGGGGGTGGGGGCTTCAAACCCGCGCGCCGACAGGGCACGTGCTAGGGGGGCGGGAGCGTTCTGAAAGGGCATTCGTTAAGTCCAGGCAACAGCAGAAGAACAAGGCCATTATAGCCTCTGGCCTTGAAAGACCAGCATCTTGTCTCTCTTCATGCTTTTTCAGGTTCGCCTGTGTTGCGCCCGTGCAAGGCCCGCTGGGGGTGCGCGGGTGACCACAGGCGCAATTAAAGTCTTATTGGAAAGGCAGGTAGCGGAAATCCATGAACACTTCGCTCAGGCTTGTGTTGGGTGCGCCGCCATTGCCGCTCCAGGCATTTACACGCGAGTAGGCAAGCTGCAGGCCACCCTGCACGGTGCCGTATTTGCCTTTGAAGAAGCGGTACCACGCCCCTGCGGTGGCTTCCATCACGCTGTGAATGTTGGCCGTGCAGTCGGTCGACAGTTCAACACTACAGCCAGAGGTATTGTAGTTGGGGTTGCCATAGCCGTAGTTTTTGCCGCCGCTGCTGAAATAGCTGCGGCCAGAGGACTGGTAGCCAAAGAATCCATACACATCGAGCCGTGGCGTGGGGTGTGCTACAATACCACCTGTGGCCTGCACCGACAGCAGCGGAGAGGGCGAGCCATTGGCGTTAAGTGTGGCGTCTGGCAGCAGAACCGAGCCGTAGCGGCCAATACCGTAGCCTGCAAGGCCGTTTAGGCGCACTTCCAGCTTGTGGGGAATGACGGGCAGGATCATGGAGCCACCGCCGCCTCCGGCAACGGCGGTGTTGTTATGGCCGCCACCCAGCGTGGACACGCGATCATGCGGGAAGTGTAAGATGCCTTCCACTTCGTAATGGCCCCAATGCGGGTCCCAGGCGAGCTTGCCGATGATGTCAGGCGCGATTTCGTTGGAGAACAGGGCTGGGTTGGTCAGGCCCGTGCCGTTATAGCCCACAGTAACGGTTCGTCCGTTCGGCATGCAGACCTGACCGCTGCTCTGGCTTGCAGCGCCGTTTCCGTTTGTGACGCAGCCTGTACCATCAAAGCTGCTGGTATCATACAGGGTTGCGGAGTTTTCGATCGAAAGACCAGCCCACAGCCGGTGGTTAAGGAAGTCCTTGACGAAGCGGAACTGCAACTGCCGCGCCCATGTCTGGCCCGCCAGCATGGAGGATTCGATGGTTTCAGGCAGACTTTCCTGACGCGGCGTAATGCCGATACGGCCGGGGGTGAGCATGCTCCATGCCTGCCCGGCCAGAAAGTGCACATTATACTCGCTGTTGTCATACGCCAGATAGGCTTGGCGCATACGGAGTGCGTAGCTGTTGCTTTCATATGCATCGGTGGTGGAAGCGCCCGCGCCGAAATCCATTTCAAAAAAGCCTGAAATGGTGGAGTGGGCGTCCACATTGCCGCGCGCCATGAGCGAGATACGGCTGTAACGCGCGCTGCCTTCAAAATTGTTCGTGTGGTAGCGAGACTGGTTCTGGAAGGGGATATCCTGCCAGAAATTGAAGGTGCCGGTCGCGGTGTGGCGGTTTTCTTCCACCGCCGCCGCATCCAGAAAGCCACCGAGAATGAGGGTGACAGGCCCCATGTGGAACACGCCGTGGTCGCCCAGAGCGCCAGCGGCCTGTGCGCCCACCGTTTCACGCGAGTGGGGGCCTACGTTGTTTTCCGCCAGACGGGAGACAACATCTTCCGCCCGGTGGCCGATAACGGATTCGACCTCGGGGACATCGCGCGCGCCGGAAAACACGGGCTGTGCATCCGGCCCGCTTGCATAGCGGTGGTGGCTGACAACCGGTTCGGGTTCTGCCAGCCCTACGCCTTCTGATGTATCGGCAACGCCTGAAATACCCTGCAGGGCCGCATGATGGGCCGCCGTGCCACTGACCGCATGATGTGCGGCCCGGCTGGTGCCCCCGGTAGCCGCGCGATGGGCCGCGACCTGCTGCTGAACCGAAACCAGTGCTTTTTGCAGTGCGCGCTGCTGCGCTTGAATATTGGCGATCTGCTCTTCCAGCGCGTCCAGATCAGCAGCGCTGGCGCGGCCAATAAGGCAGGGCAGGCTGCTCAGGACGGGCGCTGTCGCCAGAACTGTCCCCGTGAACAGGCCGATTTTTACAAATAGGGTCATGGATGGCAGCTGAGGGCTAAAATGGCGCATTCGCTCGGCGTTTCAAGTATTGGGGTGGCGGAACTGTATTCAGTTTGAACCATTTTCGCAGGTAGCTCGTAAAGGGAAAGCTCCTTAAAAAATAATTTCAGTGCATCGCTTTATGCTTTAAGCACGCCGAAAGTTTTAATATTTCCTATACGACGAAAGGATAACAGTCATGGCACGGCTCATCCACAGCATGCTGCGCGTTCTCGAAGAAGAACGGTCAGTTCGTTTTTACAAAGAAACGTTAAACCTGCATGTGGTCGAAAAACTGGTGTTCGATGGTTTTACGCTGGTTTATCTGGCGGGCGAGGGCGGGCCGTTCGAGCTGGAACTGACCATCAACCACGGACGGGCGGAACCGTATGATCTGGGCACGGCGTACGGGCATCTGGCCGTAAGCGTGGCCGATGCGCAGGCAGAACATGACCGCCTGAGTGCCGCCGGGTACCCGGTAACGCCGGTCAAGACCATGACCCATGGCAGCGGTCAAAATCAGCGCGTGGTGGGCACGTTCTTTTTCCTGACAGACCCCGATGGCTATCGCATAGAGGTGCTTGAGCGTGGTGCGCCGGGCCGCTTTGTCTGAGCCTTTCGCGTAACAGCCTGCACGCGGGCATGGTGCTTGCGTGCAAATTCGCTTATATCTGCGCCCATGCTGACAGCCTTCCATAAAATGCACGGGCTCGGGAATGATTTTGTCATTCTCGATGAGCGCCCCGCCCCCCTGCCGCTGACCCCCGCTTGCGTGGCGGCGCTGGCGCATCGCAGGCGTGGTATCGGCTGTGACCAGCTTGTAACGCTGGCCACTCCCACCCTGCCGGGTGCGGATGTGCTGGTGCGCTTTTTCAACCCTGACGGGTCCGAGGCCGGGGCCTGCGGTAATGCCTCGCGCTGTGTGGCGGATCTGCTGCACCGCCAGCAGGGGCTGGCAACGCCTGTGCTCCAGACGCGCGCGGGCCTGCTGCCCGCTACGGTGGATACGGCCTCGGGGCTGGTAACGGTTGATATGGGCGCGCCCCGGCTGGACTGGCGCGACGTACCACTGGCCACGGCCATGGATACGCTCAGCCTGCCGCTGCCGGGCGCGCCCGCGGCGCTGTCCATGGGCAACCCGCATGCGACTTTCTTTGTCGAGGATTTTAGCCTGCTCGATCAGGGGGCTGCTCTTGAGCATGATCCGCTTTTTCCCGAGCGGGCCAATATCGGGCTGGCTATCATGCAGGCTCCAGACCGCATGCGCCTGAAAGTGCATGAACGCGGTGCGGGGGTGACCGAGGCCTGTGGTTCGGGCGCATGTGCCGCTGTGGTCAATGCCGCAAGGCGGGGGCTGGGGGCGCGGCTGTGCACGGTGGAGCTGGATGGCGGCGAGCTGCGTATCGAATGGGCAGCCAACAACCATGTGCTGATGACCGGCCCTGCCACCGCCAGTTTTGAAGGGGTGGTCGATCTGGCCGCTTATCCGTCATGAACCCTCTCTCCGATTCGGAACAGGCCCTGCCGCCTACCGAGGACACCGCCGGGCTGGCTCTTCCCGCAGGGGAAGACGGGGTTGTGGCTGATACGGCCTCCGGCCCGGAAATCCTGACATTCGGCTGCCGCCTGAATACGTGGGAAAGCGAAGTCATGCGCAACCACGCGCAGGGGCTGGGCGAGACGGCGGATGGCGGCAGTGATGTCATTATCGTCAATACCTGTGCGGTTACGGGCGAGGCCGAACGTCAGGCGCGGCAGGCTATCCGGCGTGCGCATCGCCGCAACCCCGATGCCCGTATTGTCGTGACAGGCTGCGCCGCCCAGATCGACCCTGACCGCTGGGCCGCCCTGCCGGGTGTCACCCGCGTGCTGGGGAATGAGGAAAAGCTGAAGGCCGAAAGTTGGTCGCCCGCCGCCATGGCGGAGCCCCGCGCCGTGTCTGACATTATGGCCGCGCGCGAAACGGCGGCGCATCTGGTTACGGAGTTTGCCGGGCGCACGCGCGCCTTCGTGCAGGTGCAGCAGGGGTGCGATCATCGCTGCACCTTCTGCATTATTCCCTTCGGGCGGGGGCCGTCGCGCTCGGTGCCGGTAGGCGCTGTTGTGGAGCAGGTGCGCGCCCTCGTGCGCTCAGGCTACCGTGAGGTCGTGCTGACCGGCGTGGACATGACCTCATGGGGGGCGGACCTGCCGGGGCGTCCCGCGCTGGGGCAGCTCTGCCGCCGGGTGCTGCGTCTGGTGCCAGAGCTTGAACGGCTGCGGTTGTCCTCGGTCGATCCGGTGGAAATTGACGAGGATGTCTGGCAGCTACTGGAGCTTGAGCCGCGTTTCATGCCGTATCTGCACCTGTCGCTTCAGGCTGGTTCGGACATGATCCTCAAGCGTATGAAGCGCCGCCATCTGGCGCAGGATGCCGCAGCGGTTGTTGCCCGCGCGCGTGCCCTGCGGCCCGATATCGGGATCGGGGCGGATGTGATCGCGGGTTTCCCGACCGAGGACGAAGTTTTGTTCGAGGAAACGCGCCGTTTTCTGGCTGAACAGGCGCTGCCGTACCTGCACGTCTTCCCCTATAGCGAGCGACCGGGCACTCCGGCGGCCCGTATGCGCGCCGTGCCGGTGCCTGAGCGCCGGGCGCGGGCTGCCACCCTGCGCGATGTGGGGGCACAGGCTGCTGCCCGCTATCATGCCGGGCTGCTGGGCCAGCCCCTGCGTGTGCTGATGGAAACCCCCACCACCGGGCATAGCGAGCAGTTCGCGCCCGTGCGGCTTGCCCATGGCGAGGCCGAGGTGGGAGAGATTGTGACCCTCATGCCCGTGGCGGTGGACGGCGTGGGGCTGGTGGCCGAAAGGATCTGAGATGGCGCTTGGTTTTTTCTCTCGTCTCAAGCAGGGGCTCTCGCGCTCTACCCAGAAGCTGGGCGATGGGCTGAGCGGGCTGTTCACGCGCCGCAAGCTCGATGACGCGGCGCTGGAAGAACTGGAAGACCTGCTGATTACGGCTGATCTGGGCCCGGCGGTGGCGGAGCGGGTGATTGAATCCTTCCGCGCCAGCCGCTTTGGCGCGGAAGTGACGGATGAGGAAATCCGCACCACACTGGCCGATGAAATTGCCCGAATTCTCGAGCCCGTGGCCAAACCGTTCGAACCCGATCCCGCGCACCGGCCGCATGTGGTGCTGGTGGTGGGGGTGAATGGTGTGGGTAAAACCACAACCATTGGCAAGATGGCGCGTTTTTTCACTGATAAGGGCCGCAAGGTCATGCTGGTGGCGGGCGATACGTTCCGCGCCGCGGCGGTGGAGCAGTTGCAGGTCTGGGGCCAGCGTACGGGCTGCCCTGTCATGGCCGGGCCACCGGGAGCCGATGCGGCGGGGCTGGCGTTCGAGGGGCTGCAACGTGCCACAACCGAAGGGGCGGACCTGCTGTTTGTCGATACGGCGGGGCGGCTGCACAATAAAAGCGCGCTGATGGAGGAACTGGCCAAGATCATCCGCGTCATGCGTAAGTTCGATGAAACGGCCCCCCATTCCGTGCTGCTGGTGCTGGATGCCACCACCGGGCAGAACGCGGTGGAGCAGGTGCGGGTGTTTCGCGAACTTGTGAATGTAACCGGGCTTGTGGTGACCAAGCTCGACGGATCGGCGCGTGGTGGCATTGTTGTGGCGCTGGCCGATACGTTTGGCCTGCCGGTTCATGCCGTGGGTGTGGGCGAGCAGGCGGAGGATCTGCGCCCGTTCGAGGCGGCGGATTATGCGCGTGGTCTGGTGGGCGTTCTGCCTGCTCCAGCCGAAAACGCGGGAGAATAAGCGATCACGCCGCATGGTGCGTGCGTGGCGGAAATGACGCGGAATGCGGCGTAGCTGGGGATAAGGCAATATTTTGGCGTTCTGGTCTGTCATGCTTTCTTGACAGGATATGCCTGCCCCGTTAGCAAGCGCCTGCACCCTTCGGGAGGTGCGGAGAATGAATGGGAAAAAAGACGATTCCTTTTCCAGCAGACTGAATGCGGCAGAGCGCCGCAACGGTATGGTGGTAGAGGAAAAAACAGCGGATCAGGTTGCCCTTGAAGGGGCAGACAAGGCCCTGTCCTCGCTGGCCCTGCGGGCTGGCACCGAAATGCTCTCGGCTCTGGTCGTGGGTGTTGCTATCGGGTGGGGGCTGGATCGCTGGCTTGGTACGCGGGCACTTTTTCTGGTTCTCTTCGCGTTGCTCGGTGGTGGTGCGGGCGTACTCAATGTCTGGCGGCTCGTTAAGCCGATGGACAGAACATAGGAAGCTGAAGGCCCGGTATCGGCCATGCGCGCGGGCGCAGGCGATTCGGGGCCGGGTTTGGGAGAGCGGTTGTGGCGGGCGGTTCCAGCATCAACGTACTTGAGCAGTTTGAGCTTCATCCCATTCTCGGGGGTCTGGGCGATGCGCTGCGTCTGAGCCAGTCTCCTGTGTACATGGTGGTGGCTGTCTGCCTTGTGCTGGCTTTCCTGTATCTGGGTATGCGTCCTGCTGCCGTGGTGCCCGGTCGCCTGCAGGCAGCGGCGGAAGTGTGCTACGAGTTCATCCATACCATGGCGGTTGATACGATCGGCGCTGAAGGGGCAGCTTTCTTCCCCTTCGTGTTTACGCTGTTCTTCTTCATCCTGGCGGGTAACTATATCGGCCTTCTGCCTTTCTCCTTCACCTTCACCAGCCATATTGCGGTTACCTTCGCTCTGGCGCTGATGGTGTTCGTGCTGAGCGTGGTGGTGTCGCTCAAGTCGCAGGGTCTGCGTTTCTTCGCGCATTTCATGCCCGATGGTGCCAGCCCCTTCCTTGCGCCGCTGCTGATTCCGATTGAAATCCTGTCCTTTCTGTCCCGTCCGGTGAGCCTGTCCATCCGACTGTTCGCCAACATGGTGGCGGGGCATGTCATGTTCGATATTTTCGCAAGCTTCGTTATCATGCTCGCCAGCTTTGGCGTGGTGGGTGACGTGTTCGCGATTGGGCCTATCGCCATTAACGTGGCGCTTATGGCTCTTGAGTTGCTTGTTGGTGTGTTGCAGGCCTACGTGTTTGCCATCCTGACGTGCATCTACCTGCGGGAGGCCGTGGCTCACTGAGCTGCTTTGCCCGTTTCGTTTGAAACTGTCTTGAAACAAGGAAGTGACTGATATGGACATCGCTGCAGCCCGGGAAATCGGTGCAGGTATCGCCGTGATCGCCCTCGCCGGCGTTGGTATCGGCCTCGGCAACATCTTTTCAACGCTGGTCAGCAGCATCGCGCGCAACCCCGCTTCGCGCCCGCATGTGTTCGGCCTGGGCATGCTCGGCTTCGCGCTGACAGAAGCTATCGCCCTGTTCGCGCTGCTGATCGCGTTCCTGATCCTCTTCGTCTGAGACAGATCAGAACTTAGGGAGGAGACATTTCCGTGCGTATGATGACGAAGACAGTTCGCGCTGGACTGCTTATGTCGGCTTGCGGTGTTTCCCTGCTGGCCGCCACCGCACCTGGTGCATACGCCTCGGGAATGCCTCAGCTTGATTTCGCCAACCCCCTCGTGACCGGTCAGGTCATGTGGGGTGCGGTGATTTTTCTCGTATTCTATCTTGTCCTTTCACGCGCCATGCTGCCGCGTGTGTCCCGTGTGCTGGAAGACCGCGCGCATCGTATTTCGAGTGATCTCGAAGTCGCCCGCGCCGCCAAGCACGATGCGGACAGGGCAGTGGCCGAACTCCAGCAGGCCCGCAAGGATGCCATGTCGGAGGCTCAGGCCAACCTGCAGAAAGCGCTCGACGAAGAACGTCAGGCCGCTGAAAAGCAGATGCAGGATATCAATGCCCGTCTGGACAAGGAAATCGCGGACGCCGAAGAGCGTATCGCGGCTGAAAAAGCCCGCGCGCTGGGTGCCCTCAGGGATATTGCGCTCGACACCACGCAGGCTCTCGTGCAGCGCCTGACCGGTCTCGCCCCTGATGCCCAGCTTGTGGCCCAAAAGGTTGAAGGCGCCTCAGCGCGCCGCGCCGTCTGATCCGGTTCGGGGAGAATTTACGTCATGTCCGGCATTTTTCACGAAGCGGGTTTCTGGGTCGCGGTTTCGTTCGTTCTGTTCTTCGTGCTGGTTGGCAAGAAGATCTGGACGCCGCTGGCAGCCATTCTGGACAACCGCGCGGATCGTATCCGCAAGGAACTGGACGAAGCAGCCGATCTGCGCCGTGAAGCCGAGCAGATGCTGGAGGACGCCACGCGTGAGCGTGAACATGCTCTGGCCGAAGCCCGTAGCCTGATCGAGCAGTCCCGCAAGCAGGCACAGGACATCGCCCTGAAAGCCCGTCAGGAAGCCGAGGACGCCGTGAAGCGTCACGAGCAGATGGCGCGTGACCGGATTGCGGCTGTCGAACGCGCAGCCCTCAAGGAAGTGCGCCAGCTTGCTATCGATGTCGCAGTTGACGCCGCTCAGGATGTCATTCCGCAGACACTCGACACCAATTCTGCCTCCGCTCTGGTGGATCAGGCTCTGGCCAATCTGCCCAAGGCGCTGGCGGCGCACGCGGCCTGATAGCGCGCGCCACAAGGCCTGCCTGAGCATGACGCAGGTAGAACAGACAGCATCTCTGCTTTCTCATGACGATACTCGGCCTGTGCTGAGTATCGTCATTGCCGTTCTGAACGAGCAGGATAATCTGCCGCAGGTTTGCCGTGAACTGGCCGAGGCCTGTGCGGTTCTCCCTTCTGTCGAAATTGTTTTTGTTGATGACGGCAGCACGGATTCAACCGTGGCCGTGCTGCAGCGCATTCGGGCCGAAGGGGTTCTGAATCTGCGCGTGTTGCAGCATGACAGGCGCTGCGGCAAATCAGCCGCGCTGCGTACCGGCATTACGGCGGCGCAGGGTGTGTGGATTGCCACCATCGATGGTGATGGACAGGACGACCCGCGTGAACTGGCTCCCCTGCTGACACTCGCCCGCACGGCCAACGGGGCACCCCCGCTGGTGGTAGGTGTGCGTACCCGCCGCAAGGATGGCTGGTCGCGCCGGGTAGCGACCCGTCTGGCCAACGGGCTGCGCCAGCGTCTGTTACAGGATCACTGCCCGGATACGGGTGCGCCAATCAAGATTTTCCGTCGCGTTGATTTTCTGGCTCTGCCTCAGTTTGAAGGTCTGCACCGTTTTCTGCCCGCTCTGCTGGGCTCCTATGGTGTGCCGCTGGTGTGCCACCCGGTTTCGCACCGGCCACGACTGCATGGGCAGTCCAAATACACCAATTTCAACCGCGCGGTTGTTGGTGTGCGCGATCTGCTGGGGGTTATGTGGCTGCGTAATCGCACGCGCCTGCCCGCTTCGGTTCGGGAATGCTGAAAAAACATCCGCGCCTGCTCCGGCTGAGTTTTCTCGGACTTGCAGCTTTTGTCATGCTGCTGTTCGGCCGGGCTTCCATTCCGCCGTTTGACCGTGATGAACCACGGTATATGGAAGCCACAGCGCAGATGCTGCGGACGCATAATTTCATAGATGTGCGCTTTCAGGATGCACCGCGCTATCTTCAGCCTGCGGGTATTTACTGGCTTGAATCCGCTTCTACCGCGCTGGCTTCCGCCGTAACCGGCACCTCGCAGGAGCGGGCGGTGTGGCCGTACCGTATTCCGTCCCTGCTGGCCATGACGGCATCCGTGGTGCTGACAGCCGTTATTGGTGGTGCGCTGTTTGGCGAACAGGCGGGGCTATGGGCAGGGCTTATCCTGCTGGCCAGCGTGCTGTGCATGGCCGAAGGCCGGATGGCCACCATTGATTCGTGCCTGCTGCTGACAATCCTGCTGGTCCAGCTTGCCCTGACGCGCGCCCTGAAAGACCGTGAGGCTGAACGCCCGACCCCGCTGCGTGTGGCGCTGCTGTACTGGGGGGCCATAGGCTGCGGGCTTATGCTCAAGGGGCCGGTGGTGCTGGTGCCAGCACTTGGCACGCCGCTGGCTCTGGCATTGGTGGAGCGGCGGGCGGATCTCTGGCGCAGGATGCGGCCCGGCTGGGGCTGGCTTGTGGCTGTGGCCGTGGCGCTGCCGTGGTGTATTGCGATAGGCCTTGTCAGCCATGGCGAATTTTTCCGCCGGGCGGTGGGGCGTAATTTTCTGGGTAAGGTTGCCTCCGGGCAGGAAGCCCATGGTCTGCCGCCGGGTTATCACCTGCTGGTGTTTGTGCTGGCCTTCTGGCCGGGTTCGTATTTCGCGGCGGCGGTGGCACCCCAAGCTTGGCGGCAGCGTGCGACACCGGCTGTGCGCTACCTGCTGTGCTGGATTGTGCCGCACTGGCTGGTGTTTGAAGCTATTGCCACCAAGCTTCCACATTATGTGCTGCCGACCTATCCGGCCATAGCCATTCTGGTGGCGGGGCTGCTGGGGCGTGGCGGGGCGACATGGCGCAACGGCCCGC
Organism: Acetobacter papayae; assembly: GCF_047721125.1. Lineage (NCBI taxonomy): Bacteria > Pseudomonadati > Pseudomonadota > Alphaproteobacteria > Acetobacterales > Acetobacteraceae > Acetobacter > Acetobacter papayae. The sequence goes on from NZ_JBDNWF010000015.1 coordinate 10,555, forward strand.
AAAGCCGCTGGGGCCGTGTGCTGCTGGGTGGGTATAGCGTGGCGTGGTGTCTGGTCGGGTGCCTGCTGGCGCTGGCCGGGCCAGTGCTGCTGTACCGGCTGGAGCACACGGTGTCGCCACAGGCACTGGTGCTGGCAGGTGGTGCCTTACCGCTGATTGGCCTGTCCATGGTGCTGATCTGGCGGCTGGAGCTGCAACGCGCCCTGTTATGCGCGCTGGTGGCTGCGGCCCTGCTCTATGCCGAACTGTTTACGTTTGTTGTGCCGCAGCTCAACACGATCTGGCTGGCGCCGCGTCTGGCGGATCTTGTGGAACAGGAAAAACCCTGCCCGGTTACGCGGGTGTATTCGGTGTCCTTTTCCGAGCCTAGTCTGGTTTTTCTACTTGGCGGGCAGGTGGTGCTGTCTCCCCCCGCTGAGGCGGCGCAGGGCCTGCTGGCGCACCCCGCCTGCACAGCGGTGCTGCTGGCTACGCGTGATCGTTCCCGCTTTCTCGATGCGCTGGGTGGGCAGCCGAGCCGGTTGCGCGCCCATGGGCAGGTGCAGGGTATGAATTACTCCAACGGGCGCACGCTGGATATCAGCCTGTATACGCTGGCCCCCGAGGCACCGCCTGCGCCAGCAGCGCAGGACGAGGCGCACTAAACCTATCAGTCGCAATTATGCGGGCACCCATAGATTGTATCTATGCTCTGCATCGGTTTTTTGGACGTTCCGTATCCGTTATGGTCTGTGAGACAGTTCGTTCTGTAACAGGACGAATGGAAAGTCAGAGACATGACAGGTTTTGCATCCGCCGCCAGCGTGTCTTTACCCACAGGGCAGACGCCTTGCGGGCAGGTAACACCCGGTCTGGCCGACCTGCAGGGATTATGGACCCGCTCGCTGATCGCCTGGCCTGACGGGCGACAGGATACGACAACACAGGTTGTGTGGTTGCAGGGCAGGGCCGGGTATATCGACCTGCGCCAGCCTGCTGACCTGCCCGATTTTGCCTCAGTGAACTGCCTGAATGACCTGACATGGGATGCCTGCCGGGCACTGGCGGCCCAGCAGGGGTTTGCTGGCACATTGCTGGAAGATGGAACGGCGTTTGTCTGGGAGCGTGAGCTGGATTACCAGCCTGCCGAGCCTACGCCGGATTCCGGTTTTCTGGCGTGGCAGGATACGATGCTGGTGGAGACAGGGCGGCATCAGCCTTATGTGGAGCACTGGCACCGCGCAACAGAGCTATCCGCCCCGGTGGATGAAGCACAGCCGGGTGGTTGGCAGGCGGCGGAAGGGGTTTTGCTACGCCTGCGTGCGCGTGGGGCAGGGGGCAGAGCCATGGCTCTGCGCGTGGGGCCGTATTTCATGTTCGCGCAGGCGGCATCGTCTTTAGTCACGCCCACACAGGCCAATACTCTGGCCGAAGCCGTGGAGCGCGCGGATACGCTGCAGGCGGCGCGCGCACTTGTGGCGTGCGAAATCTCCTTTGGGCATGTGCAGGGGCCTGACGGGCTGCCGGTTATCATGCGCTCGACCCTGCCCTGGCGGGTGGGGAGCCCCTTTCACCTGTCGGTCATGGCCGATGGCGCGCTGGCCACGCCGGGGCAGGAAGCCGATGGCCAGCCCTGCACCTTGCTGTGGGACAGACAGCCCCTACTCTCACACGCTGCTTGATTTGCCCAAGGCATGACGGAAAATAGAAGGACTGCGTTCATGAACACGGATTTCACCTCCATTCCCGTTGTCGATATCGCGGGTCTTTTCGGCACGGCGGAAGAGAAAGCTGCAGTGGTGGCGGCTCTGGCTACCGCGGCACAGGATGTGGGCTTCATGCATGTGACGGGGCACGGGCTTGACCCTGCCGTGTTCGAGGCCTTGCTGGAACAGACAAAACGGTTTTTCGCCCAACCGCTGGACGAAAAAATGAAAGTCTATATCGGCAATTCCACAAACCATCGTGGTTACGTGCCACAGGGTGAGGAAGTGTTCAGCGCGGGCAGCAAGGACCTCAAGGAAGCCTACGACCTCTCGCGTGATCTGCCTGCCACCGACCCGGAATATCTTGCGGGCAACCCTCTGCTAGGGCCTAACCAGTGGCCGGATGATGCCACGTTCAGGCAGGTGGTAAACCAGTATTACGATGCGGCCTTCCAGATCGGGTGCAGGCTCATGGGGGCATTTGCCCTTGCTCTTGGGCTGGAGGAAAACGCTTTTGAATCCAGCCTGACCCGCCCGCCCAGCCAGCTCAGGCTCATTCATTACCCGTTCGACCCCGATGCCCATGATGTGGCGGGTATTGGCGCGCATACCGATTACGAGTGCTTTACCCTGCTGCGTTCTACCGCGCCGGGGCTGGAGGTCATGAACCAGAAAGGCGAATGGGTGGATGCCCCCCCGGTTGAAAACGCCTTTGTGGTGAATACCGGCGACATGCTGGAACTGCTGAGCGGGGGGCGCTTTGTCGCTACATCGCACCGGGTGCGTAAAGTGGCGGAGGAGCGCTACTCTTTTCCGCTGTTCTTCTCGCTGGATTACCATGTGCGCGTTCAGCCCGTGGTGCCGGTAGCGGATGGCCTGCCCGCCCAGAGCCTGATCGCGGGCGAGCACCTCGCCGCCCAGACGATGCAGACATTTACCTATCTCAAACAGCGCGTGGCGGAAGGCCGGATAAGCCTGCCTGAAAGCCATGTCGGCCTATCGGTCTTCGGGCAGGAAGCGCGCCATGGGCGCGGGGGCAGCGCCATGCAGGACTGAGGGTAACCCGCCGGGCCCGGTCTGTGCCGGGGCCGCATAGCTCTGGAAGGAAACAACATGGACCATGTCATGCGAGCCGGATCGCGGTGCGCGTCTTCTTTCGCGTTTTTGCTGTCCTTTGTGTTTTTCACGGTGTTTCTGAGTATAGGCGGCTGTGCCCCGGCGCGGGCCGAGCCGCTGCGCATCGGCTATAGCGATTACCCCGGTTATGTGGCCTGGCAGGTGGCCATCGATAAGAACTGGTTTCGCGAGGCGGGGCTGGATGTCGCATTCCAGTGGTTTGACTACGGTGCTTCGCTTGATGCGTTCGCGGCGGGCAAACTTGATGCCATTGCTGCCGCTGCGGGGGATGTGCTGACAATCGGGGCGACAGGGCGCAAGAGCGTCATGATCCTGCAAAGCGATTATTCCAACGGCAATGACATGATTATTGCCACGGCTGATGTGCATGGCCTCAAAGACCTCAAGGGCCGTAAGGTGGCGGTGGAAAAAGGTCTGGTGGACGATTTCATGCTCGACTACGCCCTCAAGGGTGTGGGGCTGAGCGAAAGCGATGTAACCCTCGTCAATATCAAGACCAACGAAGCCCCGCAGGTTCTGGCCTCGGGTGGGGTGGATGCCGTCAGTGTCTGGCAGCCAACGGCGGGGCAGGTGCTCCGGCTGGCGGTGGGGGCCCGCCCTGTCTTTACCTCGCGCGAGGCCCCCGGCCTGCTGTGCGATGTCATTGCCGTGGGGCCGGAAAGCCTTGCGGCCCACCGGGCGGAATGGCTCGGTATCATGCGGATATGGGAGCGTGTCGTCCATTACATCAACGACCCCGCAACGCAGGACGACGCGCTGCGGATTATGTCTGCGCGGGTGGGGGTTGATGTCGCGACTTACAGAAAGCTTCTGGATGGCACACGGCTTATGACGCTCGCAGACAACCGCAGGAGCTTTGTGGATTCACACAATATCATGTCTTTGTATGAATCGACGCGGCTGGCGGATGCGTTCAATGTCAGGGAAGGCGTTTACAAAACGGCCCAGCCTGTGTCCAAATATCTCGATAGCGGCTTGCTGTCTGCTTTAAAGGAGTAGGCCCCGCGCGGCGGAAGCCAGAGACGCGGACACGCATGGGGGGAGGCAGTTCATGAAAAAGGAGACTGCCCCTGAGTGGACCGACCAGAGCCTTCAGGCTTTTGTGCGCAAGGTGGACTGGAACCTGTGCCGCGACTTTCTGGCCATTGCCCGTTATGGCGGCGTAGGGGCCGCGGCCCGTGCCACCGGGCGGCGGCAACCCAGCCTGAGTGCCGCCCTGCGCCGGTTTGAGGCCCATGTGGGCCATACGCTCTGCGACCGCTCAAGCCGTGGTGTGGTGCTGACCCCCATGGGGGCCGCCGTGCTGGCGCTGTGCCGGGATATGGCAGGCAGTGTCATGGCTATGCCGCTCCACGCTGCTGCCGCTGCCGGGCGGGTGGAAGGCACGCTGCGGCTGTGCATGATCCCCGATGTGGCGGTGCCCGCGGTGGATGAGGCTATCATGCAGTTCAACAGCGCCTATCCGGCAGTTTCCCTGCATATCGATATTGCGCCTTGGCGGCAGACCATAGAGGCCGTGGAGCGGGGCGACGCAGATATTGGTATTACCTGCGACGATATCCGGCGTCAGAGCCTGCGCTATGTCACCATAGGGCAGGAAGCCCAGCAGCTTTACTGTGTGGACAAGGCCCCCCTGCTGGCGCGGCTGGCGGCGGCCGGGCTCGGTGTGGCCGGGGAGGAAAAGCGCTTCGCCCCCCGCTACTTTACGGGCGAGAGCTTTATTCTGACAGGCGGGGATGAACCGCGCGAACTGCGGGACCTGCGCGCTCGTTACGGGCTGGGCGAGAGTGTGTCCGGGCAGGTGGATACATTGAGCGAGGCCAGACGCCTCGTGCTGCTGGGGGTGGGTATCGGCTTTCTGCCCATTGATTTTGCCCGCCCGGATGAGGCGGCAGGTAGGCTGGTGCCCTTGCTGCCCGATGACCTGCTGCCCCGCTACCCCATTTACATGATTACCCGCACGGACACGCCAGAAGGCACGGCGGCTTCGCTCATGACGCGCAGCATTGTCTCGCGCATGGCGGAGCGTTCTTTGCTGGATGGGGAGGACATGCGGCTGGCCTGACACGGGTTGTGTCTGTGCACAAAGCAACACTGCACGCATGGGGCGCTTTGTATCAAGCATGATGTCAGGAAAGGAAAATGGTGCCCGCTGGCGGATTCGAACCACCGGCCCCATCATTACGAATGACGTGCTCTACCAACTGAGCTAAGCGGGCTTGGAATATTTCCGAAGCGGTGACTATCACGCAGGCCCAGCGGGCGCAACCGCAAATCGGAGAAAAAATGTCCTGTGGCGGCAGGGGCTTGCCTTTGCCGCCACAGGGTTGGACTTCAGGCGCTGCCGGGGCCGTTTTCGGCGTCGTTATCGGTCAGCGGAATGGGGTAGTCACCGGTAAAGCAGGCATCGCAATAGCGGTTGGGGCTAGCGGTGCGGCTTTCATGGCCCATGGCGCGGTACAGACCATCCAGCGAGATAAAGGCCAGACTGTCCACCCCGATCAGCTCGGCCATGGTTTTCAGGTCATGCTGGGCGGCCAGCAGCTTGCTGCGCTCAGGCGTGTCGATCCCGTAGAAGCACGAATGCTTGGTGGGCGGGGAGGAAATGCGCATATGCACTTCGCTGGCCCCGGCGGCGCGCACCATATCCACGATCTTGCGTGAGGTTGTGCCGCGCACGATGGAATCGTCCACCAGTATTACGCGCTTGCCGTCGAGCATCTGCCGGTTGGGCGAATGCTTCATTTTAACGCCCAGATGCCGAACCTGATCCGTGGGTTCGATAAAGGTGCGGCCCACGTAGTGGTTGCGGATAATACCCAGCTCGAACGGAATGCCGCTGGCCTCCGCATAGCCGATGGCCGATGGCACGCCGGAATCGGGCACCGGCACCACCACATCGGCTTCTACACCGCTTTCATGCGCGAGTTCGCGGCCGATCTGCTTGCGCACGCCATAAACTGGCAGGCCTTCGAGCACGGAATCGGGGCGGGCGAAATAGATGTATTCAAACACGCAGAAATGCGGCTGCGTCTGCCCGAAGGGGCGGAGCGAGCGGATGCCGGAATCGTCGATGATCACCAGCTCGCCCGGTTCCACATCGCGCACGAATTCCGCGCCGATAATGTCCAGACCGCAGGTTTCCGAGGCCAGAACCCATGCGCCGCTATTGCCGGTGTCGTCCTTGGGCATGCGGCCCAGCACGAGCGGGCGCACGCCCATGGGGTCGCGCACGCCGATCAGCGCGTCCTGAGACAGCACGACCAGCGAGTAAGCGCCTTCAACCCGCTTGAGCGCATCAATCAGCCTGTCTTCCACCGTGGCGTACAGCGAAATGGCGATCAGATGCACGAACACTTCCGAATCCGTGGTGGACTGGAACAGGCAGCCCCGGCGGATCAGTTCGCGGCGCAGCATGTTGGCGTTGGTCAGGTTGCCGTTATGGGCCACCGCCAGCCCGCCAAAGGCGAATTCGGCAAACAGGGGCTGCACGTTGCGCAGCAGCGTGGCACCGGATGTGGCGTAGCGGTTGTGGCCAATGGCGCGCGTGCCTTCCAGCGTGGCCAGAACGCGCGAGTCTTCAAAGACATCGCCTACAAGGCCCAGCCCGCGATGCGAGTGAAAGCGCTCGGTGGCGGCATCGAAGGAGACAATGCCCGCCGCTTCCTGCCCGCGATGCTGGAGCGCATGCAGGCCAAGGGTGGTCAGCGGGGCGGCGTCACGGGCGTTCCATATGCCAAAGACCGCGCATTCTTCATGCAGGTGGTCGTCTTCCAGGCCACAGGCGGAGGTGCTCGGGTCTGAGGGCAGTACGGGCCGGGCGGGGCCGGGTTCTGGCAGGGTGGCGCAGGAAGGATCAGACAGGCTGGAACGGACGGGCATGGAACGCGCAGGGCCTCCGCAATGGGCTGGCAGGAGCCGGTAGGGGATTACAAGCTCGCGTCATGACCTGTTGATGGCGAAGGCGCAACCCCTTTTGCGCTGAAATCGGCCATATAGGTTTGAAGGCCATGAGCGGCTGCCTGTATATATGGGGTGAGCCTGCTGCCTTTTTCCAGTGCCCGCATGTCCTGCGGCTGTAATAGCCAGTGTGCCAGCATGTAGCCGATCACAACAATCAGCCCGCCGCGCGCAAGGCCGAACACGCCGCCCAGCAGCCGGTCAGGGCCATCAAGCGGGGTGGCGCGCACCACCTGAACGATGCGTGCGGAGAGCAGCCCCCCCGCAAGGGCCGCAACCAGCAGCACACCCAGAAATGCCGCCGCCCGTGCTCCCGTGGGGGAGGTAATGTATGTTTGCGCCCACTGCGTCAGGGACGGGTTGAACCTGAGGGCCGCCAGCCCCGCGAGTGTCCACACCACTATGCCTAGCGCCGCCCGCGTCAGCCCGCGCCACAGGCCATGCAGGACCGACAGGGTGATGAGTGCAAGCGCGATGCCGTCTATGGCCGCCATGGGACTACCGTGTTCTGGATGATGGATACTCTGGTGGCGGGCCGCAGGGAGCCTGTCAAGCGGGCAGGCCTGCCGCCAGCCTTGTGTGATGTAGCCGGGCTGTAAGGGTTCAGGCCCTAGGCATGGCCCAAGGCATAGTCAGGGGGGGCTGTCAGGATGTTGGCCTGCGCGTGGCTCAGGGCAGTTTGCTGGTGGTGATGCGCCATGCCCGCGCGCGCCGTCCGACGGCCTTGCGGCGGTGTGGGGGCTGGTTAAGCCGGTGCAGCAGCTCGGACACTTCCAGCCTGCGCAGCAGTTCGGTCCAGACTTCGGCGGGGGGCATGTCCTGTGCGCGCCAGATCTCTTCGAGTGCGAGCAGGAACTGGGCACTTTCGCGGATAATGTCCTGCCGTCGCCCTGCGATAAAGGCCGCCGTGCAGTTCGTGGCGTGCAGTCCTGCTTTCTGGCACACCCGCATGGTGGCGGGGGCCGGTGTGCCGCCAGAGGCGGAGGAGGACTGCGCGGGTTGGGTTGGTGCCATTATCTCATGATGCGTCGTATCGACCGGGTGGGTCAATCACCCAAGTAAGAGGGGTGGCACCTTTCCTGTGGGTTTGTCCGTTCTGTTATGCCCGCGCGCGGTTTTTGGGGTTTAAAACCAACGCGCGGGCAGGGTCTGTCAGCGGCGGTGGCCGCGTGGATCAGAATTCCTCGTAACGGGCGGGGTCCTGATCGAAGGTGCGACCATCAGGGCGGGCCAGTGTTGCGATTTTGGCCATGTCATCCGCTGTCAGTTCAAAATCGAACACCGACAGGTTCTGAAGCTGCCGCTCAGGGGAGGATGCCTTGGGCAACGGCACCGCGCCAAGCTGCACGTGCCAGCGCAGGATTACCTGCACAATGCTGCGGCCGGTGCGTGTGGCGATTTCCTGCAACAGGGGATCTTGCAGCATGCTGCTGGCGCGGCCCAGCGGACTCCATGACTGGGTGGCAATGCCATGTTTGGCATTGAAGGCGCGCTGGGCATCCTGCGGAAAATACGGGTGCAGTTCGATCTGGTTGACCGCAGGCGTGACACCCGTGGCGCTGATGATGGCCTCCAGATGTTCAGGCAGGAAGTTGCACACCCCGATAGAGCGGATCAGCCCACGTTTCTGGGCTTCCACCAGTGCGGTCCAAGCTTCGACATACAGCCCCTTGCTGGGGTTGGGCCAGTGGATGAGATACTGGTCGTAGTAGTCAAGCTGCGCGCGGTAGAGCGATTCCTCAACGGTGGCGATCGCTTCGTCGAAATGATGGTGTCGCCCCGGCAGCTTGGACGTGACTCGTAGCGTCTCACGCGGCAGGCCCGCCTTGCGGATAGCCGCGCCCACGGCCCCTTCGTTTTCGTAATTAAAGGCGGAATCGAGCAGGGTATAGCCAGTGTGCAGTGCGCTGACCATGTCGGTCACACCCTGCGCACCGTTCAGTTTATAGGTGCCAAATCCAATGGCGGGCATGGTAGCGCCGTCATTGAGAGCGACGTTCGGGATGGGGGGAGTGGTCATGTCCACAGCTCCTTCTCGGCGTTTGCTGAGGGGGCATGGTGGGCAAATTTGCCGCCAAAGGCAAATCTGCCCCCCGTGGCATGGCGGGTGTTCCCCCCAAAGGGGGGGGTGGTTCAGACCGTAAAATACTTGGCGTGGTGGTTAAGAACAACCAGTGCGGAGGTGGACTGCTCGGGGTGGAGTTGGTCACCATCGGTCAGGGAGACGCCAATACGCTCGGCACCCAGCAGGCGCAGCAGGGGGGCTTGATCTTCCAGCCGCGGGCAGGCCGGATAGCCAAAGGAATAGCGCGAGCCCCGGTAGCCCTGTTGCAGCAGGGTATCCATCTCACGCGCGTCTTCAGCGGAGAAACCCAGCTCCGCACGGATACGCTTATGCGTGTATTCGGCCATGGCTTCCGCCATTTCCACCGACAAACCGTGCAGGTACAGGTAATCCTGATACCGGTTTTCCTCAAACCAGTCGCGGGCAATATCCGAGGCTTTCTGCCCTACGGTGACAACCTGAAGGCCCACGACATCGCGCACGGGGTCGTTAATATCGCGCACGAAATCGGCAATGCACTCGCCATCCGCACGGGGCTGGCGGGGCAGGCTGAAGCGGGCGGCCTCGGTGGTGCCGTCTTCTTCGAACAGCACCAGATCGTTGCCGTCGCCCGCGGCTTTCCAGTAGCCGTAGCAGGCTTGCGGGCGCAGGATGTTGTCCTTTGCTGCAAGGTCGAGCATGCGGCGCAGGATCGGCCGCAGTTCCTGCCGGGCCCAGATCAGGAAATCGTCAAGCGAGCGGCCCTGTTTACGAAAGCCCCACTGGAACTGGTACAGCGCGCGTTCGTTCAGGAAAGGCAGAACCGCCTCGGGCGTTGCTTCCACCACCTTAGCGCCCCAGAAGGGGGGCGTGCTGTGCGGCTCATCCGCGCACAGGCGCGCACGGCGGGCGCGGGCGGCCTCGGCATCTACCGGGCCGTAGCCGCGTGTTTCAGCGGTTTCAGGCGTGCGGGTGCGGGTTGTCTTGCCAGCGCGGCGTGTCTGCACGGCGGCCAGATAGCCGTCAAACCCGCCACCTGCGATCTGGTCCATGAGGGTCAGCCCGTCAAAGGCATCGCGCGCATAGGCCACGCGTCCGATAGGCGAGTAGGCTGCCACGCAGTCTTCCTCGACATAGTTGCGTGTCAGGGCCGCACCGCCCAGCAGCACGGGCGTTTCCAGCCCGGCGCGGGCGATTTCCTCAAGGTTTTCGCGCATGATCACGGTGGATTTCACCAGCAGGCCAGACATGCCGATTGCATCGGCCTTCTGCTCACGCGCCGCCTCGATCATGTCGGCCACTGGCACCTTGATCCCCAGATTGACCACCCGGTAACCGTTATTGGTCAGGATGATGTCCACAAGGTTCTTGCCGATATCGTGCACATCGCCCTTGACCGTCGCCAGCACGATCGTGCCCCGGCTCTGGCCCTCGGTGCGCTCCATATGCGGTTCCAGCCAGGCCACGGCGGCTTTCATGGTTTCGGCCGATTGCAGCACGAAGGGAAGCTGCATCTTGCCCGAGCCGAACAGTTCGCCCACCACCTTCATGCCGTCCAGCAGCACGGTGTTGATGATGTCCAGCGGTGCCATGGTCTGCATGGCTTCTTCTAGGTCGGCTTCCAGCCCCTTGCGGTCGCCATCCACAATGCGGTCTTTCAGGCGGCCGGTGGCGGTTTCGGCCCGCTGGCGCGTGACAGCCTCGGAGGCTTTGCGGTCCGCGAACATGGCCAGCATGGTGGCCAGCGGGTCATACCCTTCGCTACGGCGGTCGAAAATCAGGTCTTCCGCTACCTTGACTTCCTCAGGGGCGATCAGGTGCAGCGGGCGGATTTTCGAGACATGCACAATGGCCGCCGTCATGCCCGCGCGCACCGCATGGTCCAGATAGACCGAGTTGAGCACCGCGCGTGCTGCCGGGTTGAGCCCGAAGGAGATGTTCGACAGCCCCAGCACGATCTGGATATCGGGGAAAGCCTCGCGGATCATGCGAATGCCTTCCAGCGTCCACTGCCCCAGCTTACGGTCATCTTCCGCGCCGGTGGCGATGGTGAAGGTCAGCGGATCGATCATCAGGTCCGACTGGGGCAGGCCATGCGTATTGCACGCAAAATCCACCAGCCGGGCGGCAATGCGCAGCTTGTCCTCGGGTTTGCGGGCCATGCCCACTTCATCAATGGTGAGGGCCACCACCGCCGCGCCGAAACGCCGCGCAAGGGTCAGGCGGTCATCGGCGGGGCCTTCGCCATCCTCGAAGTTGATGGAGTTGATGATCGGCTTGCCGCCATGCAGCTTGAGGGCCGCCTCGATTACGGGGGTTTCGGTCGAATCGATCACCAGCGGCGCGTTGACGGAGGAGGTGAAGCGCGTGATCACCTCATCCATTTCCTCGCGTTCGTTGCGGCCCACGAAAGCGGTGCAGATATCCAGCGCGTTCGAGCCTTCGCGTAGCTGGTCGCGACCAAGGGCCACGCAGCCATCCCAGTCGTGGCTTTCCTGCAGTTCGCGCCATTTCTTGGAGCCGTTGGCGTTGCAGCGCTCACCAATGGAGAAATAGGCATTTTCCTGCCGCAACGGCACCTGACCGTACAGGCTGGCGACCGACGGCACCCAGTGCGAAATGCGGCGCACAGGGGCAGGGCGGTGGTAGCCGGTGCCCTCGGCACGGCGGCGCAGCATGGCGTCCAGCGCCTGAATATGGGGGGTGGAGGTACCGCAGCACCCGCCGATGAGGTTAAGCCCGTCCTCGGTAATGAAGCGCTCGACCCATGTGGCCATTTCCTGCGGGGACAGGGGGTAATGGGTCTGGCCATCCACCAGTTCGGGCAGGCCCGCATTGGGCTGGGCGGAAATCAGGCGCGGCCAGTTTTCGGCCAGCCATTTGACATGTTCGGCCATTTCCTGCGGGCCGGTGGCGCAGTTCAGGCCGATCAGGTCGGCTTCCAGCGCGTGAATGACCGTGGCTGCCGCCGCAATATCAGGCCCGACCAGCAGCGTGCCGGTGGTTTCCACAGTAACCTGCACAAAAATGGGTAGTGCTGTTCCGGTCTCGGCGCGGGCGCGCTTGACGCCGTTGACAGCGGCCTTGATCTGCAACGTGTCCTGACAGGTTTCGATCAGGACCGCATCCACCCCACCTTCGATCAGCCCGCGGGTCTGCTCGGTCAGGGCCTCTTCCAGCGTGTCGTAATCGATATTGCCCAGCGAGGGCAGCTTGGTGCCCGGCCCCATGGAGCCCACCACATAGCGGTGGCGGCCATCGGCAAAGCTGTCTGCCGCCTCACGCGCCAGAAGGGCGGAGGCACGGTTGATTTCGCGCGCGCGCTCGGTCAGCCCGAACTCGCCCAGCGTTATGGGGGACGCCCCGAAGGTGTTGGTTTCCACCATATCGGCCCCGGCCTCGTAATAGCCGCGATGGATCTCGCGGATCAGCTCGGGGCGGGAGAGGGTCAGCACCTCTGTGCAGTTTTCCTGTCCCCAGTAATCACGCTGCACGTCCAGATCGAGCATCTGGATACGTGAGCCCATGCCCCCGTCACAGAGCAGAACGTGTTCACGCAGGGCGTCGAGAAGGGGCGGACGAGAGGACATGGGCACCATGCAGCCAGACAGGAAAGGAAAACACACCCTGGGAAAAAGGGTGTTGAGGGGGCCGGACGCCGGGCGGGCCTTGGGGTCTGCCGGGTCACGCCCGCTTCTTATTTCAGAGAGACGCAGGGCTGTCCAGCATTCGCGCGGCACAAACGCTGGGGAGCGTGCATGCGGCTTACTCCCATGCCGGGACTGGACAGCACGTGCCCGCAAGGCCAGCATTCGGCCATGACCCAACCTGTTTGCCTCCCTTCTGCACCCCGGCGCGATGGTCGCCTGTCCCTGTGCGTGACGGATCAGCCCCTGCTTGTATTACGCCCGGTGGGTGGGGTGGCGCTGGTGCGTGTGGGTGTTCAGGGCGAGGCATCGGCGGAGGAAACGCCACCCGGTTGGGCGGGTGTGTGGACATGGCATGCCCCGCCGCATGTGGTTGCTGATACGTCCACTGCGCTGCCTGCGCCCGGCCCCGTGTCATCCAGCCCGGCTGGTGCTGCGGGAGCGGGCTCGGCTGAGCGCAGGGCGCCTGCTGGCGGGGGGATGTTTCGTCCATTTGTGGCGGAAAGCCTGCCATCGGGGGCCGGAGGTGGTGCAGGCAATCAGCTCCCCGGTGGTGGGTGTGTGTGCTGTGTGGGTGTGGGCGGGCTGGACCGTTTTCTGCTGGCCCGTGCACAGGAGCATGTGCGCGGCGCAGGCCCGGCCTTTCATGGCCTTGTGGTGCTGTGCCCGGCAGGCACAGCGGCGCAGGTTCGGGCCATGGTGCAGGGTTCCGGCCTGCTGGCAGCCTTTTATGCACTGGAACCCGCCCCTGTCTGATATGGCGTTACGCCCTTACGCTTACATATGCAGCGTGAGCTGGAAGGTAAGCGTGCGGCCCGCCGCAATGCGCGAGTAGTTGGTGTAGATGCGGTCGTAATAGAGCTTGTTGGTCAGGTTCTGCAGGTTGGCCTGCAGGTCGAGCGAGGGGGTAATCTGGTAATTGGCCACCAGATCGAAGCGGGTATAGCTCGGCACCCATGCGGTGTTGGCCGCGTTGACATAGCGCCTGCTCATGAAGGTCAGCCCACCACCCACACGGAACTGAGGCAGAATGCGGTAGGTTGTCCACAATGTAACGGAATTGGCTGGCGTATAGGGAAAGCGCTTGCCCACATTGGCTCCCGTGGGGCCACCGTTGGTAATGGTGCTGTCCAGATAGGTCCAGCCGCCGAATACATCCCATTTCTTGGTGAGTGACCCGGCAATGTTGATTTCCGCCCCGCGCACGCGCTGCGTGCCAGCGTTGACGGTATTGCCAAACCCGTCTGAAACCTGTGCGTTGGTCAGGCGGCCCATGAACAGCGCGCCGGTAACGGAAAGATGCTCATGCAGCAGGTCGGCCTTGGCCCCGACTTCGACATTCTGCCCGTTTTCGGGGGCGGTGTTGTAGTTCTTGCTCGAAACCGTGCCCAGACCGTTGGCAACACCGTTCACCCCCACCGGGTTGGACGCGGTGGCGTAGGAAAAATACAGGCTGACCGGGCGGATGGGCTTGTACACAATACCCGCCTGATAGTTGATGAAGCTCTGGTTGTTGGCGATGCCGTAATCGCCCTGCACGGTGGAGTTCATGAACCGGTCAAAGCGCACGCCGCCATTGATGAATACGCGGTCGTCCAGCATGCTCATGGTGTCGAATATATAGGCCGAACCCGTGGTCAGGTTGGTGTTGAGGTTGGGGATACCCGGCTCGCCAATGGTAATGGAGCCATTCCACGGCGCGTAAGGTGACCACGCGCCCAGACTGCCGGTGGAAACACAGTTATAGGCCACCGAGCAGGGGCCGCCGTTGCGCAGGTTGTTGCCCTGCGCGTCACGCACGTAATACTCGCTGCGGGTCGAGCGCTCGCGCGAAAGCTCGATGCCGAAATTGACGCTGTGGTGGATGAAGCTGGTTTTGAACTTGCCTGACACCATGGCCTGTTCCTGAAAATTATCCGTGTGGAACAGGCCGGATTTAGCCTCCATCAGAATGGTGTCGGTGCTGCCGCTCTTCCATTGCGGGTTGGTGGCGATGAAGTTGTACTGGGTGGATGTCCATTGCAGCGTGTTGCGGAACACAAAGCTCTTCCACAGGTCGCGCTCCAGAATGACCTGCCCCATATCCGTGGTGCTGTGCTCGAAATCACGGTTTTGCAAGGCAAAAACCGTGCTGCGCGGGATAGCCAGCGGCTCATGCGTGGTTGAGCTGTAGGGGGCTGAATAGTCCGGTAGGTCGGACGAATACATGTGGTAATAGCCCAGCGTCAGGCGCGTGGGGGTGCCCAGCCCGAACGAGAGCGAAGGGGCCACACCCCATTTGTACCCCCCAATCGGGCCGCGCCCGGCCACGTTGGCGTCATCCCCCATGGCGTTCATACGAAAGGCCGTGTGGCTGCCAATCTGGCGGTTGATATCCAGCGTGCCGCGCTTGTAGTCAGCCGTGCCGAAACCAAGCTGCGTGGTCAGGAAATTACCGAGCTTCGCCTTTTTGGTGGTGATGTTGATCTGCCCGCCAAGGCCGCCGCGTCCGCCATAGACCGAGCCGGGGCCTTTGAGAATTTCAATATCCTCCACATCAAACACTTCGCGCGAGGACACACCACTGTCGCGCATGCCGTCGATATACATGTTGCTGTAGGAGCCAAAACCGCGAATGACCGGGTAATTACCCCCCGGCACGGCATAGGCATCGCCCCCGCGAAAGCTGATGCCCGGCACGGTGCGGATGGCTTCCTCGAACGAGGTCGCGTTGACCAGCTTCATCTGCTCCTGCGTGACCACCGTGATGGAACGCGGCGTATTGAGTAGCGAGGCTGTCATTTTCGGGTTGAGCGATTTGGTAACAATGGCGGAGCGTTCGCCCACCACGGTCAGCTTTTCCACGTTGTCCGGGGTGGAGGTTGTGGCGCTGTTCAGGGGCGCGGCGTGGGTGGTGGCACCATTGGCCACAGGCGGCTGTGCAGCCTTTGCGGGGGCCGCGCCGCTGGGTGTGGCGGCTTTGGTCGGGCTGGTGGCCACGCCTTGCTTGGGCGTGGTGGTAGTGTTGGCTGTTGCGGCTATCGCGGTGGAAGACCCCACAAAGGAAACGGCGGACGCCATGAGAAGCGCAGGGCAGGCCCTGCGACGTGGGGAGCGGGAAGACATGAAACCTCGGGATGCGTTAGTAGTGAGAGTAAATCGCAACTACCGAGCGCATTAAGGGTGCGTCAATGCGAATAAGAATTAGTAAATTTTTTTAGAAGTGCCTGACAGAAGGCCCAATCGCGGTTTTTTGCGCTTTTTTTCGATCAGGGTCTGCAACGATAGCGGGAGGATTGGTTCTTGCTGTTGCAAATCAGTCGCAACTTTTGCGCAGGGCATAGGCCCGGTGTGGCCCTTGAACTGGTGAAAGGCCGCGCGTTGCCGCCATGTGGCAGGGGTGATTGATACGGGCAATAAAAAACGGCGGCGCATGCGCCGCCGCTGGTTGGCCTAGTGCTGGGCCGTGCTTGAAACCGGCAGGTCGGCATTAACCTTGTCTGCCAGAAGGATAACCATTTTACGCATAAGGGCCGCGACATCGGCATCGGTCGTAACAGGGCCGGTCATGGTCAGGTGCGCGCGGTCGCGGATCAGGGGCTTGCGCGGGTCGGCTGGCAGAATGGCCCAATGGGCATCGAGCGTTGCCTGACCGTTCATGTCCACGTCAAAGCGCGAGATATCCACCTGCACGCGCATTGTGGCGGCATCGGCAAGAGGCTGGTCGGTAATCAGCATGGAGGGATGAAAGCCCGCCATTTCATTGGCGATCAGGTCCGTAATGCCAATAGAAAGGCGCGTGGCCCAGCGTGAGCGCGGGCTACGGACGATTTCCTCGCCCCGGCGCACCACCATATCCTGCGAGTCCAGATAGTCGGGAATAACCACGTTGCTGACCGCAACAGTCTCCGCCCTGCTGGACAGGCTAGGCCGGTTGGGCTGGCTGCTGTTTTCATCCGAAGGCATGCCCAGCGTGTACAGGCGCAGCGGCGGGGCGGCACACCCGGCAAGACCAAAAGCCGTGCCGACCGTCAGGCCCGCGAGCAGCATGGCGCGCAGCACCGGGTTGCGGGTGCGCTGCGAAAGGGCGGAAGAGCGGAAGAGCGGCAGGCGGATCATGGGCGGCGTCCCATCAGCAGCAGTTGCGGGTTGCGTTCGACATCGCTGGCAAAGCCGCGCAGGGCTGCGGCCGTGGCCGCTATGTCGCGCAGGGCGGCGTCCAGATTGGCGCGGTCGGTGGAGCGCGGAGACAGCACTCCCTGAAGCGAATCCAGCGTTTTGGTGGCAGAGGCCAGCGTGGCGTGCAGGTCCGCCCCACGGGCGTCGAGCTGTGCGGTGCCCGAATCCAGCATGGTGTCCATCTTGTTAAGCGTGACTACCAGCTTGTCCTGCAGGGTGCGAATGGCCTGTGCGGCGGCATCCACAGCCTCGCGCGACTGGTCGGAGGTCGCCTTCATGCTGGCCACCAGCGGCGGCAGGTCATGCTGGAGGTTGTTGCTCAAATCGGTGATGGACAGCAGGGCCGTGTCCACATGGCGGCTGATATCCTTGACCGGAATCTGGCCCAGCGAATCCTTCAGCTTTTCCATGGCGGAGAGCCGCACCGGAATTTCGGGCAGGTCGGTAATGCGCGGGTGCAGTTCGGGCGGCACGGCCTTGTCGAAATCCAGTTCGATATTGGACTGCCCGGTTACGAAGCTCTGCAGGTTCAGCTCCGCCCGCAACCCGCTGGAAATCAACTGCTGGATGCTGATGCTGGTGCCGCCCGGCCCATCACGCACGACGTGAATCTGGTCGGGCTCGAGTGTCAGCACCACCGGAATATAGGCCTTGTGGTCCATCGGGTCGAAACGCAGGGAAATGCTTTTGACCGTCCCGACCTTCACGCCACGGAAATTCACCGGAGCCCCCACCGCCAGTCCGGTAATGGAGTTCTGGAACACAACGGCTGCCTCGCGCGAGGGCGAGAAGAGCCGCATGTGCCCGAAGGCCATGACAATGCACAGTGCCAGCACCCCGCCAAAAATGACGAAGGCACCCAGCACTGTCTTGCGGTTTGTGCTTTCAGACATTGCCGTTCAGCCTTCCGTCGTGGTGGGGGATGAAAGAGAGGAGACACGGTTCATGAAGGCCCGCACCTCTGGAATATCGCTACTGTCGCGCAGGGTGCGCGGCGCGCCATGTGCAATGGCGGTATGGGTTGTGGCGTCAAGGAAAATGCCGTCATCCGCAATGGCGAACAGGCTCGGCAGTTCATGGCTGACGATAATCACCGTTGCTCCCAGCCCATCGCGCAGGGTCAGGATCAGGTCATCCAGCCGGGCGGAGGTAATGGGGTCGAGACCGGCGGAGGGCTCGTCGAAAAACAGGATATCCGGGTCCAGCGCCATGGCGCGGGCAAGGCCCGCACGCTTGCGCATGCCGCCCGAAATTTCTGACGGATACAGGTCTATGGCGTGTTCCATGCCCACAAGCCCGAGCTTGAGTTCCACCAGACGGCGGATAACGGGGGGCTTGAGGTCAGTGAACATTTCCATGGGCAGGGCCACGTTTTCGCCCACTGTCATGGAAGACCACAGCGCACCGCTCTGGAACAGCACACCAAAGCGGTGGTTGATATCGGTGCGGCGGCGCTCATCCTGCGCCCAGTAGTCTTCTCCCCCCACCAGAATCTGCCCGGTAGTGGGGCGCAAAAGCCCGATCATGCTCTTGAGCATGGTGCTTTTACCGCAGCCCGAACCACCCATGACGGCAAACACGGAACCGCGTTTAACGTCGAATGACACGTTCTGCTGGATGATCTTGGGGCCGAAGGACAGGGTAAGATCGCGCACGGCAATCAGCGTATCGTCCGTGGGCTGGGCTGTGGGTTCGGTCATGTTTCAGATTCCCAGCGCATTGGCCAGCACGGCGAACACCGCATCCATGGCGATAATGCCCACAATGCCGATCACCACCGCGCGGGTGGCGGCCACGCCTACATCGGCCGCACTGCGCCCGGCTTTGAGGCCCACCCGGCAGGCGGCCAGAGCAATGAAGCTGGCGAAAAAATAGGACTTGATGAAGCCGAAAATGAATTCCTTGAGCTGCACCCCGTCGAATGTCGCAATCCAGTAGCCTGTGGCGGATACGTCCATCATGCTCATGGCCACCACAAACCCGCCGAAAATGCCAATCAGCGTGCCGTAGAGATAGAGCAGCGGCATCATGATCGAGAGCGAGATGATGGAAGGCAGCAGGATATAGCCCGAAATGGGAATACCAAAGACCTGAAGTGCGTCTATTTCCTCATTGCCCAGCATGGTGGAAATACGCGCGGCATAAGCACCGCCGGTGCGCCCGGCCATGATGATGGCCGTCATGATGGCGGAAATTTCACGCGCGCAGGCAATGCCCACAAGGTCGGTTACATAGATTTCAGCCGCGAAGCGGCGCAGTTCCACCAAGCCCACAAAGGCCAGAATGGCGCCAAGCAGAAAATTGACCACCCCCACGATCAGCAGCGCATTGGGGCCTGCACGCCAGATATCGCTCAGCAGGTCCTTTCCACGCATAAAGCTTTTGGTGGTGATGGCACGCACAGCCCCTACAGTGCTCTGCGCCATCATGTCGGTCAGAACGCCGGTTTCCTCCAGCACGTCGAGCGTGGTCTGCCCGGTGCGGGTAAACAGGTTCTTCCTGACAAACTGCGAGGGAGTGGCTGGCGGGGGTGTGGGCGGGAGCAGGGCCAGCAGGCGCTGGGTGGCATCGGGCAGGATGGAGACATCGAATGTCAGCCCGGCGGCCGTTGCAGCCTGCTCCACTCCCCACAGAAAGGAAATCAGCGCCGAATCCCACGCCCCTACACCCTTGGCGTCTACCTGTAGGCTCTGCCCGTCTTTCAGGTCTTTCAGCGTATCGGCATCAAAGGTGGGTACGCCGCCTTTGGGTACGGTCCACGTTCCTTCCAGCACAAGGCGGCCGCCCTGTTCGGTGGGAACAATGGACCAGGCCGGGGCCGGGGTGTCCGCGTCCGATGGCGCGGCGGAAGGGGAAAGGGCTTCTGTCATGCGTGATGGCAACACTAAGGCAAGCGGACCGGGCTGGCTAGACCCGTACGCCACGCTCATGCGTGATGGAACGCGCGGGTGGTTACGGCGGAAAACCGGCATCCGGGGCGCATGCGTGGGTGAGGCAGACCGTTTGGGCAGCCCAGCCTTGCGGGGGTGGGGCGGAGTTGCCTGTGCGGGCGAGCGGTTTTCCGGTTCGCGGGGTGGGTGAATGCGTGCGAGCATTGCCCCCGCGCGTGTGAAAGGGTAGACGCACAGCCTGATAAAAAGGAAGTTCCTATGCGACGCAGACGCGGTCGGCCGCTGAATGGCTGGCTTATTGTGGACAAACCCTCAGGCATGACCTCCACACAGGTGGTGGGGTATGCGCGCCGGGTGTTCGATGCCCAGAAAGTGGGCCATGGCGGCACGCTCGACCCGCTGGCGACAGGGCTTTTGCCGCTGGCTTTCGGCACGGCCACCAAAACCGTGCCTTATGTTATGGACGGCACCAAGGTCTATCGCTTTACCCTGCGTCTGGGCGAGGCGCGTGACAGTGACGATGCTGATGGCACGCCGATTGGCACATCCGACGTGCGCCCGACAGATGAGCAGCTTCGTGCGGTCCTGCCTGCCCTTACAGGCAATATCATGCAGGTGCCCCCCGTGTTTTCCGCGCTCAAGGTTGGTGGCGAGCGGGCCTATGACATGGCGCGTGCCGGTCGGCCGCCTGAACTGCCGCCCCGCCCGGCCAGAGTGGACCGTTTCGAACTGATTGACCGCCCGGATGCCGATACGGCGGTGTTCGAGGTGGAATCCGGCAAGGGGGTGTATATGCGCTCCCTCGCACGTGATGTGGCGCTGGCGGCGGGTACGGTCGGGCACATTACCGTGCTGCGGCGGCTGCGCGTGGGGCCTTTTGTCGAGGCCGATGCGATTATGCTGGACAAACTGGCGCCAAACGACGAAAACGCCCCTGCTTCCGCAGACCTTCTCTGTCCGGTTGAGACCGCGCTGGCCGACATCCCGGCGCTGGCCCTGACTACGGATGAGGCGGTTCTTCTGCGGCACGGGCAGAAACTGGGGCTTTTCGGGCTTGAGGGGCGCATACCCCCCACCGATGAGCAGGGGACTTTACGTGTCATGGAAGGGGAGCGCGTGCTGGGCATAGGCCGTCTGGAAGACGGATGGCTGAAACCGGTGCGGATTCTCTAGATCCTATCTGTTTATGGAGACATGTGATGTCGATTACCGCTGAACGCCGTACGGCGCTTATTGCTGAATACCAGACCACCCCGACCGACACCGGTTCGCCGGAAGTGCAGGTCGCGATCCTGACCGAGCGCATCAACAACCTGACCGAGCATCTCAAGACCCACGCGAAGGACTTCCATTCCCGTCGTGGCCTGCTCATTCTGGTTGGCCGTCGCCGCAGCCTGCTGGACTACCTGCGTGGCAAGAGCCAGGCTCGTTACGAAGCGCTGATCGCCCGTCTGGGTCTGCGTCGCTAATCTTTAATATGCGCCGCTGAGCCTTTGGGCTCTGGGGCTGTTCCCGCACTATTCTGCCTGCTTTTATGGGTAGGCACGGTGCGGGAGCAGCCCCGCTATGGCGTATATGACCCGGGAGCACGCCGGGATGACCGGCCATAGGCCCCCGCTCCGAGCGGATGGACTGGTCAAGCGTGCGACAACCCCTTATGTTGGGCCAGCCACAGGTCAGGCGCGGATGCCACGCGCGCCGGTTCGGCCACGGCGTTTCCGACCACATGGCGTCTGGGCGGTGTTGCCGTCAGTCTCCATGCCGTCCGAGGCGCTGTCCGCCCGCCGGTTCCGTTCTGTCTGCCTTGGCGTTTTTTGTTTTTTATTGAGGCAGTAACAGAATGTTCAATTATTACCGTAAAGAAATCGAATGGGGCGGTCGCCCGCTGGTTCTCGAAACCGGCAAGATCGCCCGTCAGGCCGATGGCGCGGTGCTGGTTACCTATGGCGAAACCGTGGTGCTGTGTACCGCCGTGGGCGCGCGTACCGTCAAGCCCGGGCAGGATTTCTTTCCCCTGACCGTCAACTATCAAGAAAAAGCCTACGCTGCGGGCAAGATCCCCGGTGGCTTTTTCAAGCGTGAAGGCCGTCCTTCCGAGAACGAAACGCTGGTTTCGCGCCTGATCGACCGGCCCATCCGCCCGCTCTTCCCTGAAGGCTTCCGTAACGAAGTGCAGGTCATCGCCACGGTGCTGACCCACGATATGGAAAACAGCCCCGATATCGCCGCCCTGATCGGCTGCTCCGCAGCGCTGACGCTGTCGGGCATTCCGTTCTTTGGCCCGGTGGGTGCTGCACGCGTTGGCTTCAAGGATGGCGCGTTCATCCTCAACCCCACGCGCGAGCAGATGAAGGACGCCGAGCTGGATCTGGTTGTGGCCGGCACCGCCGAAGGCGTGCTGATGGTTGAGTCCGAAGCATCCGAACTGTCTGAAGACGTGATGCTCGACGCTGTGACCTTTGGCCACAATGCCTTCCAGCCCGTTCTGGACGCCATTATCTCTCTGGCTGAACACGCAGCTAAAGAGCCGTGGGCTCTGCCGGAAGAAAGCAAGGAAGAGGCCGCCCTGCGCAAGCAGGTGGACAAGCTGGGCCGCAAGCTCATTGCCGATGCTTACAAGGAAAAGCAGAAGCAGGTCCGCTACGAAAAGCTCGCAGCCGCTCGTGCCGCCATTGTCGAAAAGCTGGTCGCGGCGGAAGCCGATGCCGCAGCCGCCAAGCCCTTCATCAAGGACCTGGAAGCCGACGTGGTGCGCAACTCCGTGCTCAAGACCGGCAAGCGTATCGACGGGCGTGATCTGGTAACGGTGCGCCCCATCGTGCCGGAAGTGGGCGTGCTGCCCCGCGTGCATGGTTCCGCTCTGTTTACCCGTGGCGAAACGCAGGCGCTGGTTGTCACCACCCTCGGCACCGGTCAGGACGAGCAGGTGATCGACGCGCTTGAAGGCGAATACCGCACCAACTTCATGCTGCACTACAACTTCCCTCCCTACTCGGTGGGTGAGTGCGGGCGTATCGGTTCTCCCGGTCGTCGTGAAATCGGGCATGGCAAGCTGGCATGGCGCGCCATCCACCCGCTGATGCCCTCGCGCAAGGATTTCCCCTACACCGTGCGCGTGGTGTCCGAAATTACCGAAAGCAACGGCTCCTCCTCCATGGCGAGCGTGTGCGGTGGTTCGCTGGCGCTGATGGATGCGGGCGTTCCGCTCAAGCGCCCCGTGGCTGGCATTGCCATGGGCCTGATCAAGGAAGGCGAGAAGTTCGCCGTTCTGTCCGATATCCTTGGTGATGAAGATCATCTGGGCGATATGGACTTCAAGGTGGCTGGCACGGAATCCGGTGTGACCGCCCTGCAGATGGACATCAAGATCACTTCGATCACCCCCGAGATCATGAAGATCGCTCTGGGGCAGGCCCGCGAAGGCCGGATGCACATTCTGGGTGAAATGTCCCGCGCGCTGACGGAAACCCGTACGGATGTTTCCTCCACCGCGCCGCGTATCACCACCATGAAAGTGCCGCGCGAAAAAATCCGTGACGTCATTGGTTCTGGCGGTAAGGTCATTCGCGAAATCGTCGAATATTCCGGCGCCAAGGTGGATATCGGTGATGACGGTACGATCACCATCGCATCCACTGCGGAAGAGCAGACCAAGAAAGCCATGGACCGGATCAACGGCATTGTGGCCGAGCCGGAACTGGGCCGCATTTACGACGGTAAGGTTGTCAAGACGGCCGATTTCGGTGCGTTCGTGAACTTCCTTGGTGCGCGTGACGGTCTGGTGCACATCTCCGAGCTGGCTCAGGGTCGCGTTGGCCGCACCACCGATGTGGTGAAGGACGGCGATGCGGTTAAGGTTAAGGTCATCGGCTTCGATGATCGTGGCAAGGTCAAGCTGTCCATGCGCGTTGTGGATCAGGCGACCGGTGCCGATATTACCGAAACCGTAGGCGAAAAGCCCGCTCGCGCTCCCCGTCGGGACGCGGAGTAACATCCGGCCGGGCCGGAGCGGGCTTTAAGGCCCGTTCCGGTTCGGGATGTTTTTTCGGTATCAATAAAGCCGGGCCGTAATGGCCCACCCTTTTCGGGCGGGCAGGCTCGCCCGTACTGTTTGTGAGCAGTTGCAGGAACGATAGGACGATCATGAAGGCGATCAACACGCTGCGCATGGGAGGGGTGGATGTCCTGCCTCTGGTCGAGGGCGGCAAGGGGATTTCCGTTTCCAACGGGGCCTCGGCTGGCGCGTGGGCAGCGGCGGGCGGTGCAGGGACCGTGTCCATCGTTAATGCAGATAGTTATGACGAAAACGGCCAGCCCGTGCCGCAGATCTATAAAGGTCGCACCCGGCGCGAACGGCATGAAGAACTGGTGCAGTACGCCATTGCCGGTGGTATTGCCCAGACCCGTATCGCGCATGAGGTTTCAGGCGGTCGCGGGCGTATCCATGCCAATATCCTGTGGGAAATGGGCTCGGCTGAACGGGTGATTACCGGCGTGCTGGAAGGCACACAGGGCCTGATTCACGGTCTGACCTGTGGCGCGGGTATGCCCTATAAGCTGGCCGATATCGCCATGCGTTTTGGCGTGCATTATTACCCCATCGTCAGTTCCGCCCGTGCGTTCAACGCGCTGTGGAAGCGCTCCTATAACAAGGCGGCGGATCTGCTGGGCGGCGTGGTGTATGAAGACCCGTGGCGCGCTGGCGGCCATAACGGTCTGTCCAATACGGAAGACCCGCTGAATCCTGAAGATCCCTACCCCCGTGTGCTGGCCCTGCGCCAGACCATGCGCGGTTTTGGCCTGCATGAAACACCCATTATCATGGCTGGTGGCGTGTGGTGGCTTGAGGAATGGCAGGACTGGATCGACAATCCTGAGCTGGGGCCGATTGTTTTCCAGTTCGGCACTCGTCCGCTGCTGACGCGTGAGAGCCCTATTCCGCAGGCGTGGAAAGAGCGGCTGATGACATTGAAAAAAGGCGATGTGCATCTGAACCGCTTCTCGCCTACGGGTTTTTATTCTTCGGCTGTCAATAACAGCTTTTTGCGCGATCTTCAGGCCCGTTCCGAGCGGCAGGTGGCGTTTTCAACCGAACCTCTGGGTGCCCTTACGGTGCCGTATGGTGTTGGTGCGCGTAAACGGCAGGTCTTTCTGGCGGCGGAAGATCTGGCCCATGTACAGGAATGGGAAAGTCAGGGTTTTGTCGAGGCGATGCGTACGCCCGATTCAACGCTTATTTTCGTTACACCTGACAGTGCGCGCGAAATTCTGGCCGATCAGGCTGACTGCATGGGCTGCCTGTCCGAATGCCGTTTCTCTAACTGGAGCCAGCGTGCACCGGATTACAGCAACGGCCACAAGGCGGACCCGCGTTCCTTCTGTATCCAGAAAACCCTTCAGGCGGCAGCCCATGCCAGCGGGCCGGATCAGGACAAGGTGCTGGATAACACGCTGATGTTTGGTGGCACCAACGCATGGCGCTTTGCGGCTGACCCGTTCTATTCGAACGGTTTTGTGCCGACCGTGGGCCAACTGGTCGAACGGATTCTTACCGGCCGCTAAGCGGGAGTGCAGGCAATGACCCGCTGGCTGTGTTCATGGCTGGTCATTGTCTTTGCGCTGGGCGTGGGGTTTGCGTCACTAGCCGTTCAGCCTACGCTGGCGCAGCCTGTCTTGCAGGGGCGAGGGAATCCGGCCCAGCAGACAGCGCTTTTTTACCAGTGGTATATTCCAACAGCTTTGCACGCCACCCGGCTTTGCGCAGGGGGCGCTGGTAGCTCCGTGGTGGATGATCCAGCACTGAAGCGCTTTGTCAGTGCGGAGCTGGTGGCCGCCTTGCATGAGGCCGGGCCTGGTAACTGCGCGCAAAAACTCGATGAGAGTTCAGCCTATTTCCTGCATGCTGACAGTGCGGGTGTCGTGCGGCAGATGCCGTCCGAGGTCGCAACTGTGGTGCAGACAGCCAGCCGGGCGCTGGTGCGGGTGAGGCTCGGTGAAGCCCTGCTCTGTGTCAGGTTACGGCATGAGCGCGAGGGCTGGCGTCTTTTCCGGGTGGAGCCGCAAGGTGAGGCCGAGCGTACTGCCTGCGCGGAATAACGCCCTGTTTTCAGGTATTGTCCTGTATTTCCATCAATGCGGGTTGGCGGAGTGCCGTGAGCATGTCCTGTGGCAACAGGCTTTGCTGCTGCGCATAATGCCCGGTCAGATCAGCCAGAATGGCAGCACGAGGCTGTGGGGGCGTGTCCGGGCTGTCGGCTCCGGGCTGTTCTAGCCACCAGATGCTGGCGGCACCGGCAAGCTGGCGTAAAAGAAACAGGATTTCACCGCAGGCTTTCACGTTTTCTGATTCATGCAGGCCTTCTAGCCGTTTTTGCTGGTAGAGAATTTCTGCCCGGCTGGATGCGGTGCCTGCCGCACGGCGGGCGGGCTCGAGTGTGTGCCATGTCGCACGGGGCGGGCAGGCAGCGAGTGCCGCGTAATGCAGATTGGCCGTAAATGCGCTGCAAACCAGTTCGGCCAGTGGTGCAGGGCGTTTGCCCGGCCACAGGAATACACAGGCCACCAGCCCGACAAGGCTGCCAATAGTATTATTGGCCGCGCGCGACAGCGCGACATCCCATCCATGCGTGGTGCTGACAAGGTCTGTTACCAGCACGAAAAGCTGGGACATGAACATCACGCACAGCGCATAATTGACGCTGCGCAGGGTAATGGTTGCGGCCGCTAGCGGGAAAATCAGCAGCAGAATAGCGTATTGAGGCAGAAAAACCCCCATAAGTGCGGCAACAAACCCGCCCGCCATGCTGCCCGCTACGCGCTCGATGGCGCGGGGCAGGGTGGAGGTAACACTCGGCTGGGTTACCACCACAACGGCCATCATGGCCCAGTAGGCATAAGGCAGGTTCAGCGCCAGAGAAATGGCGTAGGCCGCCAGCACGGCTACGGCCAGCCGTGCGGCATGGCGGATGAACAGCATGTCCGGCCAGCGTGACGCGGGGCGTGTGGGAGGGGCTGCTTCACGCCTGATGTCTGTTTGGGGGCGGGCAGGCGGGGCTTCTGCGTGTTGCGTGGTGGTGTGCTGGTCTCTCTCCGCCGCTGCGTGCATGGCGGCCGAGGCGGGGTGTGGTGTGAGGGATTCGGTTTCGTCTGGTTGGGGGGTGTCTACCGTGTTCCATGCGGCCTGAAGTGCCTGCAAGGCATCAGCGCAGAATATGGCGGCACGGGTGTGGATGTCATCCTCACCCATGCTGGCGCGGCGGAGCAGGGCAATGTCGCGCGCCAGCCTGTCTGCCCGAGGTGGGTTGGCGGGAATTTCGCGTGCAACGCGCTGCAGGGTGAGGGTGAGCAGGCGGATAACGCGGCGGGCCGCTTGGGTGGGCGCGTGTGAAAAGGCGGCATGTTCCAGCGCCATGACGGCGGCAAAAAGACGGTCGGCGGTTTCGGTGGCGGCGGAAAGGGTAATGCGGGGCTGGGCATTGGCAGGGAGCAGGGCCAGAGCCGCGCGTGCCTGTTCGATACGGGTGCGGATATCGCGCCGGTATGCGCTGATAATATGGTGTGCGCCCGAAGCCGGGGGGCGAGCCTGCACCATGGCCGCGCGGGGCAACCTGCCTGCCATATGGGCCAGTTCGCGAAAAATAGCGGCACAGGCCTGTTTTTGAGGGGCGAAAGGATCAACCGGCCAAGCCAGAATACAGATCAGCATCGCCCAGGCCGCACCGGCGGCAAACAGGCCCGCAAGCTGCATGGCTCCCATGGGCGATTGCGGATAACAGACCGCTACAACGGCAACAATTGCCGCCAGAACGCTGATTTGCGTGGCAATGGCGCCACCCATGCGTGAAAGGCCGCACAGGGTAATACACAGGCCCAGCGCTACAAAACCCGGCACCAGCCCCCATCCTGCGGCTGCGGAAATAAGTCCTGTTATGAGCATGCCGGACAGGCTGAAGCGTAAAAGAGCATGTATGCGCTGGCGGAGTGGCCCGCCGGGGTCCACCAGACAGGTCCAGAATGCGGCAAACGCCGCCCATGCCATCAGAGGGGCCTCAAGCCGCCAGGCCAGCAGCATGACAGACCCGACCGCAACTCCCGCGCGCATGCCTTCACGGATGGCGATCTGCTCCGGGGCTACCGCAATGGCCCGCGCGCCCAGCCAGTGTAGCAGGGCGGTTGGCAGCAGATTGGCTGGCAGGAAAGTCAGCAACCGTCGGCTCAGGCGGAGCAGGGAGCGTGGGGGGCTTTTCATGGGCTCGGCAGGTGTTGGTGGTCGTGATGAAATAAGGCAGGCCCGATCGAAAAAGGCCGTAGCGGGCCGGTGCGGTGCCAGTCGCTTGTTATAGCATAAAATAAAGTCTGCGTGTGTGGGTATGAGGGTGGGAGGCAGCTTTGATCAGATGCGTAAAATAAGCTGTGGTTAGAGGGCTTGCCCTGTCTGGGGCTTTGCTGTAAGAGGGGCCGCATTGGTGAGAGCCGGTAGCTCAGTCGGTAGAGCATTCGACTTTCAATGGGAGCCCAGTCGGGAAACCGGCTGTGGAACAGGCCTTAAATTCGGTGAACGCTCTGGTCATACCCCTTGGGTTGGCCGTGCCAATACCGAGCGAAGCCATCGCAAGATGGAACGTGTAGAGACTTGACAGGGTCCACCTAAAGGCTTCGGCCCATGGTGAAGGTAAAGTCCAGACCACGAACCTACGGGGCGGCGAAAGCCGAAGTGGTACGTAATCGAATGGTCGAGGGTTCGAGTCCCTCCCGGCTCACCAATTTTTCCTTACAGAACTAGAGAGACCACAGCAGTAGCGGTGTTCCCTCCCGTTTCGGGGTGGGTTTACGGCGTTACGTCTAACGCAGGACTTTAATGCCGGGTACTGCGGGGTTGCGGACAGCAGCAAAATCGGCGGTGGGGTAATAGCCCGCCCGGCCATTCTGGCGCTCTGCATCACACAGCGCCCAGGTGAACGCGTTTTTCCAGATTCGGAAAATTTTAAATCCGGCATCGTGCAGCGGTTTTCTGACGTCTTCGGCCATGGTGGTTTGGGTATGGTGTTCAAACACCACCGCGCGTAGGGCCGGGTTGGACAGAACGCTTTGCAGTCCCTGCAGAACCTGTGCCTCATGCCCTTCGACATCGATTTTGATCACAGTCGGGGCCGGGGCCATATCCAGCAGGGTGTCGCCGGAAACGGTGGTGATTTCATCGCCATCGATGCTGATGAACGAACCGCCGGAATTATTGGAAACACGCTGCATTCTGGCTGTGCCGGAGCGGTCGCTTACAGCGCAGTTGAGACAGAGGGCGCGGTTGGCGCTGATTCTGCGCAGATTCTGTTCCAGAATTGCAAAGATGTCGGGCAGGGGTTCGATTGCCAGAACATGCGCATTAGGCAGCAGGTTCAGGAACTCTATCGACATATAGCCGATATTGGCGCCGATATCCCACAAAACCGGGGTATTGCCTGCGAAAAGGCGCAGGCATTCAAAAACGGGTCGGTCAAATGTCCCCAAAAAAAAGACATGACGGCCCACATGGTCGTTGGGTAATACCTCCATGCGCGCGCCATAAAAGGTTGGGACATGGAGCGTTTTTTCTCGGAATTTTACGTTTCTGAGAAAAGTTTTATCAATGATTTTGCCTTTCCCATTTTGCAGGGGAATGAGCTTCAATAAAAAGCGTGTAAAATTCAGGATTCCATATGGTAAAAAATAACGTTTATCCGCTCCCATAACTAAAATCCTTCGCCTTGCTATGGGTCAATTAATATTGACCGATCGATATTGGCAAGGGGTTACTTATGGAGTGCGAGGTTGGGGCTGAATTTAAAATTCTTTCTGCGTCCAATGTGGCAATGGCGCATAAAAGTTTTTAGAAAGGCTTAAAAGGTTAATGATTTGTTTATTAAATCATTTTAATTTGATGTCACTATACTCTGCCCGCAATATCATTTCGGATTGTTATAAATGTGGAATTTCTGCCCCATTTTTTTGTGACGTGAGCTGTAATGCTGGTTTTGGCGAAATCGAGAGATCATCATGCCTCGTCACGCTACTTCCAATCTAAGATTTTCTGAGTAACGCCGCCCGATTTCAGTCGGGCGTTTGTGTGTCAAATTCTAAGGGAAAAACCGTTCGTGCTTAAAGCAGGTTCCCGCATGTTCTGGCTTGCCGGTGTCTATGGCGCGGCAAGTTCGCTGGCTTTGTCTGGTGCGGCTCTCGCCCAGAATGTTTCCTCCCAGGAATCCGCGCCGTACGAAGTGCCAGAGCGGGCGAGCGCCCCTCTTTCCCCGTCCGATGTGTCTGTCAATGCGCGCAGTCAGGCGCCCGTGGCCGCACCTGTAACCGGTACGTCTGTTCAGGGTACTTTTGCGCCCCCTCCTGCTGCGCCGGTAGCTCCTACCGTAACACCCGTGTACCCAGCCGGGCCTGCCACCGCCCCTGTGGCTGGTGCGTATCCTGCGGCTCCGGCTGGCGGGCAGCCGTCTTCTGATCTGCCGCCGCCCAGCATTCCCGCTTCTGAAACCATGCAGGCCCCTGTTGCGCCGCCTATGCCGCAGCAGCCGGTGCCGGGTGGGCAGCCTTTTTATACACAGGCGCCGGGTGTTCCGGCACAGGTAGCCCCGCCGCCATCTTATGCGGTGCCGGGCGCGCCCGCTGGCTATGCGCCGCCTGCGGGGTATGCCGTAGCACCTCAGCCTGCCATGGCCGCCCCGATGGGGGTAACCCAGCCTGAAACCACGCGCACCTTCACCCTACGCTCACTTGGGCTGACAGCCCCCATGACCCTGCGCGGTTTCTCGCCGTTGCAGGGGCTTGATATTCCCATTCCGGCCGATGAGGTCGTAACCCGTGCTCAGATCGTGCTTGATGGAGCCATGTCGCCCTCGCTGCTGCCTGAGGCCAGCAGCCTGACGGTGACACTCAACGAGCAGTATGTCGGCACGGTCAAGGTTGATCCGCAGAACGCGCATTTCGGTCCGCTGGTATTTGATATCGACCCGATCTTTTTCACGCGGCTAAATCACCTGAACTTCCAGTTCGCGGGGGAATACCGGCGCGACTGTAACGACCTGCATAACGGTGTGCTGTGGGCGCGTGTTTCTGATCTTTCAAAGGTCATTATTACCACCATCAAGCTGCCGCCGGTTCGTAAACTTTCGCACCTGCCTGCGCCGTTTTTTGACCCGAACATGCGCGATGTCCTGCGCGTGCCGTTTGTCTTTCCGCATTACAGCGGACAGAACAGCCTGAAGGCGGCGGGTATTGTCGCCTCGTGGCTGGGTAAGTTGGCTGATTTCCGGGGCACGTCTTTCCCTGCCTCCATCGCTTTCCCGGCAACGGGCAATGCGGTGGAAATTGGCGAGAATATTCCCATCGACAGCAACGGTAGCCCGCCGTTTGGCCCGACCCTGTTTGAAATGCCCAACCCCAACGACCGTTGGGGCACCATTCTGGTGGTGACGGGCCGCACACCGCAGGATGTTGAAGTTGCTGCGCGCGTTCTGGCGTTTTCGTCTGACACGCTGGGCGATGTGCCTGCTCGTGTGGTGGGGGATATCGCGCTTGATCCGCGCAAGCCCTACGATGCACCAGCTTTTGTGCCGACGGATCGTGTTGTGCGGTTTGGCGATCTGTTCTCCACATCGGAATTGCAGCATCAGGGCGGCGTGCCGCTGAGCATCGACCTGCCGTTCCGCCTGCCGCCCGATATGTTTACATGGCGGCAGCACGCTTTTCCGATGAAGTTGCAGGTTAGGACCCCGGCGGCTGTTGCGTTTGAGCGCGAGGGAGCCCGGCTCGATCTGCTGCTGAACAGCAATTATGTGCAGAGCTTTTCGCTGGCCAACAACCTGATGTGGCAGAAGGCCGAAGCCTATCTGGCCGGTGGGCAGAACAGCGCGCTGGCGTTTGATGGCTCGCTGCCGCCTTGGTTGTTGTTTGGCGGGCGTAATCAGCTCTCCTTCAACTTCAATGTGCTGCCGATCGACCGCGGGGCCTGCCGGCGTGTGAACGATCTGTTTATTGCCGAGGTGGACGCTAACTCCACGCTGGATTTCCGCAATAGCTACCATTTCGCAACCCTGCCCAATCTGGCGTATTTTGCCGGGGCCGCGTTCCCGTTCTCCAGACTGGCGGATTACTCCCAGACAGCCATCGTGCTGCCCGCCCAGCCTGATCTGGCTGTTACCGGCGCGTATCTTGATCTGATGGGTTTCTTTGGTTCCGCCACGCAGTATCCGGTTGTGGGGATCGACCTTGCCTCCACCGCCAATCTGGCGGGTCTGTCTCAGTCAAAGGATATCGTGGTTCTGTCCACGGTTGACCAGCTTGGCGCCGCCAAGGGGTTGCTGGCACGCACGGCGTATGACATCAACGGGCAGACGATCCGTCTGGGTCAGAAAACCCTGCTCGATGGCTTTTGGTATCTGTTCCAAGACAAGGATGACGGCGGGCAGCACAACAAGGCCGAGCCAGTGCTCAATGCGCCTATCGCCAATGCTTCTCTGCTGATCGGGGGGGAATCTCCCTATGCGGCGCACCGGTCTGTGGTGGCTATTCTGGGTGATCATCCGGTGCAGTTGCAGCAGATGGTGGCCAGCCTGCGTGACCGTGAATCCATTCCCGCCGTGCAGGGTGATCTGGTTATTAAAAACGGCACCAGCATCACCAACTATCGGAATGCCCATCGCTATACGCTCGGCACGCTGCCGCAGTGGATCCGTATAGAAATGGCGATTGAAAAATACATCCCGATCCTTGTTGTTGCCGGGCTTCTGGGTACGGCACTGCTGGTGATCGGCACGGCCCGGTGGCTGAGAAACCGCGCACGGCGTCGGCTGCAGCGGAACCTGCCGGAAGAGGATAAGCCGCTCGATAACTGAGCGGCCATCCCCTGATGATTTTCCACGCCGCCGCCAGTAGGGGGCGCGTGGGAAAGGGAATTTTCAAAACGACTGATTTGGTCAAAAGACAGGTTACAAGGACAGGATTATGAGCGCGCTACTGGCTGGACTGACATTGCTGATTATTGGAGACAGCCACGTTACCTTTAAGGATTCGCTGCTTTCCATCCTGCCGGAGGCCTATGAGCAGGCGGGTGCCAAGGTTGTAACCTATGGCGTGTGTTCTTCCACGGCGGCGGACTGGGTTGTGCCCAACAGCAATAATGGCTGTGGCGCGTATCAGCGGGTGGGAACGGCTCCGGTAGGGGCTGCGAACATGACCCCTACATCGCCCCCGCCCATTACATCGCTGATTGCGCAGTGGCACCCGGATGTGGTGCTGGTGGTTCTGGGTGACACCATGGCCGCTTACGGGCAGAAGGAAATTTCGACCAACTGGGCAGATGAGCAGGTCAAGACCCTGACCATGACCCTTGGTAACACGGCCTGCATCTGGATTGGCCCGACCTGGGGCGAATACAGCCCCCGTTACGGCAAGACCGACAAACGCGCGCAGGAAATGGCGACATTTCTCAAAAGCGAAGTTGCTCCGTGCACCTATATAGACGGTACGCAGCTTATGCAGCCGGGTAGCCCCAAAACCATTGATGGCGTGCACCTGACCGGGGAAAGCTACAAGGTCTGGGGTGCTGGTATTGTGCAGCAGACCATGCCGGTTCTGGAAAAGCTTCGTAAGCAGTAAAACTGTTTTTCTTCAACATGGCTGCATGGCCAGTGAAATATGGTGATCAAGGTTATGCAGCCTCTGGCGGCGCCACAGACATGGAAGAACAGCTTGAACGCTGCGTTTTTCCCCGCAGGCAGGCGCCGTGATATTGACGGCCTGCGTGGGCTGGCTGTTCTGCTTGTCATGTTTTTTCATGCGGGCTGGATCAGCGGCGGGTTTATCGGGGTCGATATCTTTATCGTCATTTCCGGGTATTTCATGGGCCGTTCGGCTTTCATGCAGCATCCGTTCAGGCCTGAGCGTTTTGTCCTGCGCCGCCTTTACCGGCTTGTGCCTGCGCTGCTGGTCATGGTCTCGGCGGTTTCAGCCGGTATGTTGTGGTGGGTGCTCCAGAGCGACCGCTCGGATATTGCCCTGAACGGGGCTTATGCGCTGGTCTATCTTTCCAATATCTGGGCCAGCCATCATGTGGGGTATTTTGAGGGGCAGAGCATTGCCTATCCCTTTTTGCACACATGGTCGCTGTCTCTGGAAATGCAGTTCTACTGCGTTATTTTTCTGATTGCGCTGCTGCTGCCGCGCCTGCGGGACCGGCGTTTTCTGCTTTATATCATGCTTGCGGCTTCTTTCGCGTGCAGTGCCTATGCTTTCCATATTGGCAATCAGGCTGCGTATTACAGCATTCTCGCGCGGCTATGGGAGTTCTCGCTCGGCACGGTTATCTGGGTGCTGCCGGGGTTGCCGCAGTCGCGTCTGTTCTCGACCCTGACTTACGCTGTTTCCATTCTGGCTTTGCTGCTCTGCGCCGTTTTTTATGATCTGGCCAATGCCTGCCCCTCACTCATGGCGCTGGTGCCGTGTGTGGCCACCATGCTCATTATCATGCAGCCGCAGGCCGTGAGCCGCCGCCTTGTCGAACCTCTTTCACCTGTCGGGGTTATTTCCTATTCGCTGTATCTGTGGCACTGGCCTGCCATTGTTCTCGCGGCCTATCTGCTGCCGTTCCCGGCGGATAGTCTGACTATGGCGCTGGTGCTGGGTGGTGCAACGGCTGTGTCGGTGCTGAGCTATGCCGGTGTAGAACGCCCTTTGCTTGCTTTTGAAAACCGCGCGACCCCCGATGCAGCGCGACGCGGTGTTATCATTCTGATTGCGTTGTGTGCTATGGTAGCCATGGCGCTGGCGGGTGTTTCCGCCGTCTCGCGTGTGCATTGACATAGCCAATGGTAAAGACCGTGCCCGGCCTCATCATGGAACGCTCCCGCCTGATAGTTTTCAAAGCCGCGCCGCAGGCTGTGGTGCTGCGTGCAGGCCGACATCTGGCGTGGCTAGGGGCTGTTGGCACGTTGTGGGGGGGCACGCTTTCCTCCGCTCTGGCGCAGGGTGTGGTGAGCGACCCAGCCAGTCTGGCGGCCACAACGGCCCTATCTCCCGCGCAGGGTGCGCCTGTGGTTATGGCGCTTCAGTCCGCCAATGGTCTGAATGCACAGGATAGCGCGCTGCTGGACCGCCTGATTTCCGAGACGGAATACTGGCTCGCGCAGCACCAGTTCAAACATGCGCAGGATACGGCCAACCGTGCGCTGGACATAGCGCCGCAGAATGCACAGGCTCTGCTCCTGCTCGGTAGCGCGCAAAAAGGGCTGGGGGATCTGGCGGGGGCGGAGAATACGCTTGCCCGCATGGAAAGCACCGGCGCATCGCAGGATATGCGGGCTGCCCTGCGGGATGTGATTGCAGCGAACCCTGTTGATCCCGAGCGTCTTGCACAGGCGCGTGCGCTGGCGGCGGCGGGTAAAATGCTGCAGGCGGCCATGGCGTACAAGGCGCTGTTTGGCAACGGGCCGCCCCCGCAGGATCTGGCGCTGGAATATTACACGGTTCTGGGCTCGACCATTCTTGGTTATCAGGAAGCCGTGGCCCGCCTGCAGGAATGGCTGAAGCGCAACCCGGCTGATCTGGATGCGCAGCTTCTTTATTACCGTATCCTGACCTATCGCGAGGCCTCGCGCCTGCTTGGGCTCGATGGGGTCAAGAAACTGGCGCAGGCCGATGTTTCGCCGCGCATTCGCCGTCAGGCTTATGATGCGTGGCGGCAGGCGCTGCTATGGACCGCCATTCGTGGTTCGTCCGTGCCGCTGTATTACGAGTGGCTGACCCAGCACCCCAACGATGCCGAAATTGCCGACAGGCTGGCAAAGGCGCGTGAGGAGCAGAAGCGGATCGATGCTGATACGGCCAGAATTGACGGCTACAGCCACCTGAACGCAGGGCGTGTGGATGAAGCCGAGAAGGGCTTTGAGCAGGCACTGGCCTATAATGCCAAGGATGCGGCGGCCCTTGGCGGTGTAGGGCTGGTGGCGGAGCGCCAGCATGACTGGCAGCGGGCCGAGCAGAATTTTAGGCTGGCCATGGAGGCAGACCCCGCAACGGCGGCGCAGTGGAACGAGGCTCTGGCCGGTGTGCGGAAAAGCATGGCAGGCAGCAGCCCCCTGCCTGCCCAGATTGCCCGCGAACTCGCTGCCCGCCGGTATGATGATGCCCGGCGTGACATTGCCCGTCTGGCACAGATACCGGGGCAGCAGACCATAGCCCTCCTGTTCCGTGCCCAGCTTGAAATGAAGCTGGGCCACCGGACCGAGGCGGAAGAGGCGTATCGGGGCGTTGTCTCGCGCATGCCGCATAATTCCGGTGCCGTGGCCATGCTGGTGAACATGCTGTTGCAGGATGGCCGTGTCGATGAGGCGGAAAGCCTCATTCAGGAAAATGGCTATACCCGCTCGGCCCTTGCGGCACGGGTGCATAGCGCGCGGCTGGTTCAGCAGGCCGGGCAGACAACGGATGATGACGAGCGTGTGTCCCTGCTGAACGAGGCTGTGGAGACCACGCCCAGCGACCCGTGGGTGCGGCTGAAACTGGCGCAGGCCCTTGCCGCGACTCATCATGCCGATCAGGGGCAGGCTGTCATGGCCGCCCTGACCGACCAGCCCCACCCCTCGCAGGAAGCCCTGACCGCAGCGGCCCTGTACGCGGATGGGCAGAATGATTTTGCCACGTCCGAAGCCCTGATCCGGCGGATGCCCCCTGCGGCGCTAACCCCGGACCTGCACCGGGTGATGGACCGCGCGCAGGCTGAAGCTGATATCAGCGCTGCCGAACATCTTGGCCCATCCGCCGTAAACGGGTTGCGGGCGTTGGCGGACAGGCCCGACCCTTCAGGCCAGAGAGCGCTGCTGGTGGCCAGTGCGCTGCTCAAGCATGATGAGGCGCAGGCCGCCTATGATGTGCTGAAAAAGGGAGAGGCGCAGAGCAGTGCGGTGTCACCCTCACAAAGGCTGAGCTATGCGGGACTTTACCTGCATATCATGGCTTTGTCTGATTCCTCGGGGCTTCAGAAACAGGCGCGGCAGGATGTGCTGGCTAACCTGAACGCTTATGATGCAGCGGCGCAGGAGCCGGGGCAGCAATCCACCGAGCACGAAACCGAGACCAGAAATCAGGTGGAAGACGGGCTGATGGCCATTCAGGCCGATGCACTCGTCAAGAATGGCTGGCCTGATGATGCGCAGCGGAGCCTGCAACCCTATACGGCAACCCATCCCGACGCCATACAGTCGCGGCTGGCTCTGGCGCGTGTGTATGAAGCCAGAAACATGCACGCACAGGCTCTGGCTGAAGATATGGACGTGCTCAAAAGCAGGCCGGACGATACCCGCGTGCTGCGCGCCTCCGTGCATGCAGCGACCATGGCGGATGATGCCGCAACCGCCGCGAGCCTGACGCAGAAACTCCAGACCATTGCGCCTGAAGACCGTGATACATGGTCCGCCGTGGCTGAAAACGCACAGGCTCATGACGATACGCGCAGCCAGCTTGCCGCCATGGAGCATGTCCAGAGCATCGAATGCGAGAGCGATAGTGGCGATGCCTGCGACCGGCACGATGTGCTCAAGCCCGACTATCGCTGGCCGCTTATCGAATCAGGCTATCAGGACCTGCGAGGGGATACCCTGCCCGCCGCCTATCACGAGCTGCCTGCCGATACGGCAACCGAGGCCAATAACCGCTCCATCGTGTATCTGCATGACTCGCTCTCTCCCCAGCTTGACGGCAATCTTTACGTGCGTAACCGTACGGGCGAGGATGGTCTGGGCCAGTTGACCGAACTGGCCGTGCCGATCACAGGTACCCTGCCGTTTGAATCGTGGAACCACAGGGTTTCGTTTTCTATCGCCCCTACCTTTCTGTTCACGGGCAACCCGCAGTCCAATACGACCAACAACCACCAGTTTGGCCAGTGCGCCACGGTGGGGAGCTCGGGTCTTTGCGGTGGGGCAGGGCGGCATTATTACGCGCAGGGCGTTGGGCTGAACATCAATTACGTCAATCACTGGTTCAGCGCGGATATTGGCTCTTCTCCGCTGGGTTTCCCCATTGCCAACATACTGGGTGATATCGAGTTCGCCCCGCATCTGACACGTGATCTGGTACTGCGCATGAGCGGTGGACGCCAGATGGTGACCAATAGCGAACTGTCCTATGCCGGGATGAAAGACCCGGTTTCAGGGCGGACATGGGGTGCCGTTACCCGCGAATATGGCCAGGCTATGTTTGAATGGGCGCGCCAGCAGTGGAGCCTGTATGCCGGGGCCGGTTTTGCCTATCTTGATGGCACGCATGTCGTTTCCAATACGGAAGTGGATGCTCATGCCGGCGGCATTGCCACGATCTGGAATGATCAGGAACGCCAGCGTGTCCGCACCGGGCTTAATTTTTCCTATTACGGCTACCGGCGTAACAGCGATCTGTTTACCTGGGGGCAGGGTGGGTATTTCTCGCCGCAGGAATACTACGCCATTATGCTTCCGCTGGAGTGGTCGGGCCACCGCGATATGTGGACATGGCTGCTACGGGGTGAGGGTGGCTTCCAGCATTACCGTAGCAACGGTTCCGATTATTTCCCGCTCAATGACGGGTTGCAGCAGAGTGCGGTTACACCCTCGACGGAAGGCCGTCAGTCGGCCAGCGGTGTTGCGGGTAATGTCATGGGCAAGGTTGTGTATCAGGCAACGCCCGCCCTGCGGCTGGGCATGCAGGTTGGCTACAGCAGGGCCGGTAACTGGTCAGAGCTGACGGCCTTTCTCATGGCGCATTACACGTTTGACAGCTTTGACTACTAAAGGGCTGGCTGGCCCGGATAGGGGGGCTGGCTGCCAGTGCGGTGCGTGTGCCTGTCCGGCATGGGCTGGACACACGGTGTTTTCTCTTTACTGCGGCTTGGCCAGATCAGGTAATTTTGTCTCATGATATCCTCTTCGGAAAGAATAAGCAGAGTTACGCCGTATATCCTGATGCTGCTGGGCTTTCTGCTCGTGCTCACCGCGAGTCAGGCTATTATTTCTCCTGTGGCGCAGATTTATCTGAGCATCATTATTCTGCTGTGCACGTTGGCCATTCGCAAACGGCCCGGCCATGTCGCACGGCTGCTGATGATAGGCCTGTCCACGTTCATATCGCTGCGTTACATTTTCTGGCGTCTGTTCCAGACCCTTGAGTTTGAAAACTGGTTTCAGACAACCCTGATGCTCACCCTGCTGTTTGCAGAGGTTTATTCATGGATCATCCTGTTTCTAGGCTACATGCAGCTTGCATGGCCTCTTAACAGGAAGGAATGCCCGCTTCCGGCTGATCAAAGCCTGTGGCCCAGCATCGATGTTTTTATTCCGACCTATAATGAAGACCTGTCCGTTGTCAGGAATACCGTTCTGGCCGCCGTGGCTATGGACTGGCCTGCCGGCAAGCTGCATGTCCACCTACTTGATGATGGGCGCAGGCCCGAATTCCGTACCTTTGCTGGTGAGGTCGGGGTCAATTACATTATCCGTGCCAACAACCAGCATGCCAAGGCTGGCAATCTCAACCACGCGCTTGAGCATACGAATAGCGAGCTGATTGCCGTTTTTGACTGCGACCATATTCCGGTCAAAAGCTTCCTGACCCGCACTGTCGGGTGGATGGTGCAGAATAGGAATATCTCTCTTATCCAGACACCGCAGCATTTCTATTCTCTCGACCCGTTCCAGAGAAACCTCGATATATCCGAGCATATTCCGCCCGAAAGCAATCTGTTTTACGGCCTTGTGCAGCCGGGGAACGATTTTTGGAATGCAACGCTGTTCTGTGGCTCCTGTGCGGTGCTGCGTCGCTCGGCTCTGGCCAGTATCGATGGCTTTGCCATTGAAACGGTTACGGAAGATGCCCACACATCGCTAAAAATGCAGCGCAAGGGGTGGGAGTCCGCTTACCTGCGAGAGACTTTGGCGGGTGGCCTCGCGACTGAAAGTCTGGCGCTGCATGTTGGCCAGCGTATTCGCTGGGCGCGTGGCATGGTGCAGATTTTCCGTACCGATAATCCTTTGCTGGGGCGTGGCCTCAGCCTCGGGCAGCGCTTTTGCTATCTGTCGGCCATGCTGCATTTTTTCTTTCCCATTCCGCGCATTATCTTTCTTCTTGCCCCCATGGCCTTCCTGTTCCTCGGGCAGAATATCATTTACGCCACACCGCTGGCGGTCATGACTTATGTTATCCCGCATCTGCTGCAATCAGTGCTGACACAGTCGCGCATGCAGGGGCGGTGGCGTTATTCGACATGGAACTATGTTTACGAAACCGCCATTGCCACCTTTCTGGCACCGGTTGTGGTGGTGGCGTTTTTCGCACCCCAGCGCGGCACGTTTAATGTCACGGCAAAAGGTGGCCTGATTACAAAGGATTATCTTGATACCCGTATGGTCAGGCCCAATGTCATTATGG
This sequence comes from Acetobacter papayae, assembly GCF_047721125.1. NCBI lineage: Bacteria > Pseudomonadati > Pseudomonadota > Alphaproteobacteria > Acetobacterales > Acetobacteraceae > Acetobacter > Acetobacter papayae. Next base: position 50,513 of record NZ_JBDNWF010000015.1, read on the forward strand.
GCTGCCTGCTGATTGTCGCAACAATTGTTGGCGTATACGGCATGATTGAAAGCCGGGCCAACCATACCTTGTTTCAGACCTATGGCATGAACCTGCTCTGGGTCACGGGTAATCTGCTGATCGTTCTGGCGGCTATTACTGTTGGGTATGAGCGCAAGCAGGTGCGTCGGGCACCGCGTATTGCCGCCCAGCTTGATATTGTCCTGCGTGATGCCGTGGGGCAGCAGCGTTATCCCGCACAGACACAGGACCTTTCAAAGGGTGGCCTGTCGGTCAAGATGCTTGGCCCCCTGCCAGGGGATATGCAGACGGTGGAGGTCGAATATATCAACACGCGCGACAAGATTACCGTACGTGTCCCGGCCCGGATTATCAACCAGCGTGATGGGTTGGTCAGGCTTGAGTGGATGAGCCGGAATACGCAGGATGAAACGGCGATTATCGAAATGATTTTCGGCCGCAGCGATGCCTGGTCTCACTGGAGCAACTACTCCAACGATAAACCTTTCCATAGCCTGACGCTGCTGACACGCAGTGTCGCCAATCTACTGATGCTCATCATCCTGCGGCGTAATCCCCAGACCTGAGCGCAGGCGGCCAGCCCTTCACGCACGTGATGCGTGTCGGGAAGGGTTGGCACCGCCGCTACGTTTTGCGGGTGCATTCTGCGGCCTGCCTGCTCCCTACAGAAAAACCATAAAATATCCTAACCTGACCGGGCGCTCTGGTTGCGGGTTGCCGCAGCTTGTCTGGGGTATGCTGCGCATATGCGATAGAAATCTGTTATATTAAAAATTATCGCTTGTTAATTTACGCGTTGAATATACAGTGCGTGATACGAAAACGACTAAAACAACATTATAAAATAGTGCAATTAAGAAGGCTCCGGGCTCGCTGTCCTGTCAGGTTACGCGAGTGCAGGCCTTCGCAAACGGTGTGAAAGGGAGAGCGCAGAACATGGGGTTTCAGCCGGGGCAGGCCGCGCCATGAGCGCTTTTCACACTGCGGTGGATGAGCGTAAGGGGCAGCATGCAACACCGGGCGGGCGCGTGGTGCGCGGGCTGCGTCCGGGTATTGTCCTGCTGCTGATTGCGGCTGTTTTTGTCGGTCTGCTGCATATTTTTGCGGTTATGGGGCTGATGTACGGTATGAGGGGTAGTTCGCTGCCGCCGCAACACCATGCGCCAATCGAGACGCGTATCCT